>JALSQH010000027.1 GCA_026985515.1 bacterium | reverse complement strand
AAGAGAGAGGGAAAAAATTATCAGAAAGAAGTTAAATTATGTCAGAGATGGGGAAATCTACATCCATTTTCTGAATGATGAAGATAAAAAGCGATAGAGAACTTCTCCTGTTTCTTCCCCTCTTTATTCCGATAATTTTCCTCTACTCGGGTGTATTCCCGGGGGAAGAAATTGGGTCATGGAGCAATCTGATCCACTTCCTGGTCGTAACGGGAATTTTCAGCTGGTATATTTACCTGACTGCCGAAAAGAAAGAGAAGTTTTTCAAGATAGTTCTTCCTCTTCTTTTTTTGATGCTACTCACAGTTTTATCTTTTGAGACCGTTTTTATCCAGTTCAGGTGGGACATTCGGTATCTTTACTTTTTCCTTTTTATGACGGGAGGGATTCTTCTCACCGGGGTGAGGTTAATGCTTTTTACCCTTTTTTCCCTTCTTTTGCTCGATTCTTACTATCTCCTTTTTCACCTTTACCAGGGTACGGAGGTTTTGTTTTTTAATTTTATACTTCTTGCTATTGTGGTTGTTGCCAACCTGATCTTTTTCAGGGAGAGAGCAAGGAGACTGGAAATTGAGAGTGCCTATGAGAGACTTGAAAGGGAGGCACAGCGGCTTGGTGGAGCAACTCTTTCAGGGGTGGATAATCCCATTGATCTCCTTTCAAAGGAGAGTTTGAAACAGCAAACTTTGAGGGAAGAGAGGAGACAGCAGGAGGAAATATACCATACATTGAGATTACTGAAGAATTCTCTTAAACCCTATTCAGTAATTTTCTTTGTCTATTCTCAGAGAAAGAAAAAGCTTCTTCCGTGGCTCTATATTTCTGATGGAGAAGTGAATAGAAAGAAGAGCTATTCACCCGGTGAAGGTTTAATAGGACAGGTTTTTAATTCTCCTTCATATCTCCATCTATCTGAACTGTTTTCGGGCTTGAAAGGGATAGATTACTACACGAGAAACGAAGAGATAAAGAGTTTTTTGGGAATAAAGGTGCTACATGGAGAGGAGCCGCTGGGGGTACTCATTGTTGACAGTAAAATTGAGCAGGCTTTTCATGAAGAGCATGTGAAACTTCTTGAAATTATTGCTCATCAGATAACCTTTATCCTTGAAAATGGGGAAATGAGAAAACAGTTAACAATTGAGTTGCAGAGATCGAGGGCATTTTACGAGTTGAATAAACAGCTCAGTTCCACCCTTGATCTTGAGGCTCTGGGTAATCTCCTTCTTTCAATTTTACCCAATCTTTCACTCTACGATTTTGGAATTATAGGGGTGACAACTTCAAGGAATACTCTGAAGATCGTGGCAGCGAGGGGAGATTATGAGGAGAGAGTGAGAGGGAAGAGTTTCAGCATTGAAAATTCGCTACTTAAACATGTTTTTCATGAGAAAAAGGTTTGTAAGATTGATGGAAGGAAAAACAGGGTTCCCATAGTTGAAAGGGGACTCTTCCCGGAGAGGGATTACTCTTCCATTCTCTGCATACCTCTTTTTTCCAGAGACGAGATACTGGGAGTTATACTGCTCTACTCCAGAGATCCTGAGGCATTCTCCCTGTATGAGAGGAGAAACCTCGAAATAATAGGTCATCAGCTTGCACTCACTATAAGAAATGCCCAGCTTTACAGAGAGATGGAGATGCTTGCCATTAAGGATGGTTTGACAGGGCTTTACAACAGGAGGTATCTTGAGAATTATCTTGAAAATATTTACCGTGAAATTGAAAGGCA
This sequence comes from bacterium, assembly GCA_026985515.1. GTDB lineage: Bacteria > JALSQH01 > JALSQH01 > JALSQH01 > JALSQH01 > JALSQH01. The sequence continues at coordinate 7,675 of JALSQH010000027.1, read as the reverse complement.
TCAGTATCACCTCAGTATCATCATGTGTGATATCGATCATTTCAAGAAGATAAACGATACCTATGGGCACAAAACGGGCGACACAGTTTTAAGGGAGGTGGCAACAGTAATCAGAGATGAGGTGAGAGAAATTGACTTTGTTGCGAGGTATGGTGGTGAAGAGTTTGTGATTGTTATGAAATTTGAGAAGGAGAGGGAAGCCTGCAGGGTTGCAGAAAGAATAAGAAAGAGAATGGCAAGGGAGAAGATTGAATACGCACCGGGAGAGTATCTCTCGGTTACCATGAGCTTTGGAGTTGCTTCAACATCCAGTGGTTTGCAGGCGGAGAAACTGGTAGAATATGCAGACAAAGCACTTTATGTATCAAAGGAAAAGGGAAGAAACAGAGTAACCTGTTTCAGTAAGTTAAAATGAGGATTATTTTTCTCTGGTTTATCATTGGTGCACTTTCCTATAATCCTGTGACAAACAGCTACCAGAACTGTGTGATTATGAGAGTGAATGGAAGAGGCGTAACTCTCTGGGATATTCAAAAGCTTACAGTTGTTCAGCTTGTAATAAATGGAGTTAATCCTCTCCCCGAAGTTGTGGAAAAATCGATGCAGGAGCAAAAGGAAAATCTGGTCAATTTCTTTCTTGTCAGGGGGGAACTTGATGTAATACAGTACAAACTTCCCAATAAAAATGAAGTCATTCAGACTGCCAGGGAAAAATTAAGAAGCGTGGGTGCGGTTCCATATCTGGGAATGTATGGAATTTCCATAACTTCAGCTGCTGAAATTGTGTATCAGATTTTCAGAATAAGGAAATACTACGACGACTTCATTTTCAGGGTTGTTGATGTTGGTGAAAGAGAAGTAAGGGAGTATTATGAGAGGAACAGAAACAGATTCAATGCACCATTTGAAGAGGTGCAGGAAAAAATAAAAAATTTCCTTGTACTTGAAAAGAAGAGAAAGAGGTTGAAAGATTTCATTAACAGGCTCAGAAAGACACAGCATCTTGAAATTATCTATCCGCAATTTGAGTGCAGTGTAAGGAGGTGAAATGATGGGGAAATATGATGTCCTTGTGGTACTGGGTAGTGCTTCTGATAGAGACACCATGAGTCCTACATGGGAAACCTTGAGACAACTCGGGATCACTTTCCGGGTGGTAGTTGCCTCTGCTCACCGTACCCCTGACAGAACAAGGAGGATTGTGGATGAGGCAGAGAGAGATGGTGCCAGAGTAATCATTGCGGGGGCTGGTGCAGCTGCTCATCTTCCAGGAGTAATAGCTGCTGAAACTCTTCTCCCGGTAATAGGGGTTCCTATTGACAGTTCTCCTCTTAAGGGAGTTGACTCTCTGCTCTCTATTGTTCAGATGCCACCGGGAATCCCCGTTGCCACTGTGGGGGTCGGGAAGATGGGGGCAAAGAATGCCGCCTACCTTGCAGCGTCCATTCTTGCTCTTACAGATAAGAAAGTTCTTCAGAATCTGGAAAAGTTGAGGAGTGAGATGGCGGAGAAGGTTGAGAGGGATTCAAGGAAACTTGAGGAGGAACTCAACTCTTGATTGTCACACCTGAAGAGGCAGGCAGGATAGTGGAGAGAGGTGGGGTGGTAATCTATCCCACCGAAACACTGTATGGAATCGGTGGTGATCCCTTCAACAGAGATGTAGTTGCAAGAATAAGTGTGACCAAAGGCCGTCCGGAAGAAAAGGGATTTATTCTTCTGGTGGATGAGAAGATGGTGTATGAATTATCTGATGAGATTTCAGAGAATGTGGAGAAAGTGTTGAGGGAATTCTGGCCGGGACCACTTACAGTAATCTTGCCCGCCAGGAAAAAGTTTGTTCAGGTCCTGGGAGAGAAGGTAGCTATGAGAATTTCTCCACATCCTGTACCCCGCAGAATCATTTCGGTGTCGGGGAAGCCCCTTATTTCAACAAGTGCAAATATTTCGGGTGAGGAACCAGTAAAAGATTTTGAACAGCTGATAAAAGTTTTTAAAGATAAGGTTGATGCCTTTGTCAGGGGGGAAATCTGGTATGGAGAACCATCCACAATATTTGATGCTGTTGAGGGTAGAATCATACGGGAAGGGGCGGTGAAAAAGGAGGATCTTGAGAGATTGCTTGGTTTCACTTTGAGGTAACTGGTGGTGGGTATTTTACAGCTGATGTGGATGGGAGAGGAGCAGATGAGATTTCTTTTGAGTAAGTGGTTGCAGGATTGGAGTAAGGATTTTCTGATGCTCCTGTAACAGAACTTTTATACTTTTCATTTTTTGTTTTCTCTTTTTTCTCCCTGTTTCTGTTTACAGATTGAGTTGTTGTTTCCGGGAATGTTTCTGATGAGGTTTTTTCACTGTACCCTGCAGGTGCAGTAACAGGGGCGGGTGAAGTCGTTTTTTCCGGATAGGTGGTGGCTGGTGAAGGGTGAGTTACTTTTTGTGAATAGGAAGGATGGGTTATGGCAGATGAATATGTGGTGGAGACGGGATAGGTGGTTGTTGCAGGGTGGGTGGCTTTTGCAGGATAGGTTGCGGAGACAGGATAAGTTGTGGTGGAGGGATAGGTTGTTCCCGCGGGATAGGTCGTTCCGGCAGGATATGCCAGTCTGGCTTTTTCCTTGCTTATCTCTTTTATTTTTTCCCATGCCTTTGGGGCAATTTCTATGATTCGTGAATCGATTTCTTCCTGCTTTGGATCGTCAGGGGGGAGGATTTCCTTGAGTTTAACCCATACTTCAAGGGCTTTAAGTGGTCTTTCGTAGTAACTGGTATATAGAAGGGCAAGATTGTAGTATGCCTCGTAGCGAAGAGGGTTTATTTCAATTGCTTTTTTGTAACTCTTTATGGCATCTGCGTAATCTCCCAGTTTCCGGTAGGCTATCCCGAGATTCAGATAGGTGTTGTAGAAATTCCTGTTTGCTTTTAAAGCCTGTAAAAACGCCTTTTTTGCCTCTTCGGGCTTATCCTGAAGAAGGTATATAATTCCCAGATTGTTGTAAGCCTCATAAACTGATGTGTCGTAACTCACAGCAAGCTGATACTCCTTTATTGCCAGAGGGAATTCTCCCAGTTTCTGATAAACCAGACCAAGGCTCAGGTGAACCCTTGCATTTTCTGGATTATCTGCTTTCAGCTGTTCAAATACGGCTCTGGATAAGTAGTACTTCTTCATCGCATAATATACAAGGCCAACATTGAACCTTGCTTCAAATATCAGTCCATACTTCTTAATGGTGTCAATGGAAATATCAAGAGATTTTTTTAGTTTCCCCAGTTTACGATATAAAATTGCAAGGTCAATCTGGAGTGTGGGATCCTTAACCCCGGTCTTTTTGACTTCTTCGAGAACCTCGATAGCCTTTTTCAGTTTTCCTCTCTCCCTGAAGTATTCTGAAAGGGCAACAGCAGCAGGTATGTGGGATGGATTAATTTTCAGAGCCTCTGATAGTTCCTGATAGGCTTTCTGGAGCAAACCCATTTTCATGTAGAGGAGACCTATATTGTAGTGAGTATCGGCATCTTCTGGGTTTCTCTGTAAATATACGAGATAGTATTTGAATTTCTTCTGCTCTTCAGATGAAAGAGTTTTAATTTCAGGTGGGATTTTTTCTTTTAGTTTTTCCGGGATAACCTTAATTTCCTGCTTTGTTTCCATTTTCTCTGTCTTTTTAAAGGCTTCCTTTTGAAAAAGTGAACATCCAGCCGTAAAAAGAGAAATTAACAGCAAAAGTGTAATTACCTGTACCCTTTTCATTTTCCCACAATGTCTCCGAGGGGAATGGATTGATTCAAAATGTCAAGGAGAAGTTTTTCATCAATCCCCTTCTCCAGAATTTCCCTCTGTTCAAGGTAAAAAGCCTTTTTCCTGGCAATTTTAACTTTCTTTTTTATGACACCCCTGAGATAAATTACCTTCCCGTTGGCTATTTTCACCCAGTTATTCTTTTCATCCGTTCTTGGAAAGGTCATGTAAAGATCGTTTTCAGCATAGAGATAAATCTCTTTCCCGTACTTCTTGGCATACTCCTCGTTGAACTGGGCAAGATACTCCCTTGCCTTCTGTGTCCACTCATTTTCAATTTTCAGTTTCCTCGCCACATCAAGAAGTTTCGTGAAAGCCTCTGTCGCTTTATCCTCAATGGGGTAAGCCTGTTCTTCGAGGGTCTGCCTGTAAATGTCTTCCTCCTCGGGAGTAAGATGAGCCGGTACGGGGGCATTGTAAAGAGTGTTTGCAAAGTGCTTGTAGGCAGCTCCAATGTAGTAAAGGGCAGCTGTTGTCCAGGTTGGAGAGGCAAATTTTATAACCTTTGTCATGGCGGCTATTGCCTTTTTCAGCATTGCAGCTTTGTATTTCAGGAGTCTTTTCATCCTTTTCATGGGAAGTTTTAACTTGATCCGTTCATATTTCTTGTAAACAAGCATTGCGAATTGAAATTCAGCCTCTGCTGCATAGTCAGGTATAACTGGTTTCCCAGCTTTTTTCAGTTTGTAGTATTCCTTTATGATTTGGCGAAGAGTTTTGTAGTAAGTTTTCCATTTCTTCAGTTTCTTCTCGCACTGGGCAAACTTATAGAGTGCGTCTAACCTGAATTTTTTGTATCTGGCTCTGATGTACCACCTGAAGAGTGCTTCTGCCTTTTTATAGTCACCAGATTTATAAAAATTATCCGCTGCAAAGAACAGCACCATACCTACATCTTTCCTTTTGGGGAAGGTTTTCACATACTTGAGGTAAAGTTCCGCTGCTTTTCTGGTATCACCCCACTTCTCATACCAGACTGCGGCGTTGTAAAGAGCATCCGGAGCTCTTTTAAAATGCGGATACTTTGTAAAAACCTGAATGTAAAGATCTGCCGCACTCAGGAAATCAAGAATCTTTTCGTAAATTGTTGCTGCAAGAAAAAGACCAAGAGGGGCATATCTGGAGCGGGGATATTTTTCTGCGAGTTTCTGAAAAGTCCTGATTGCTTTGAAGTAATTGCCAGATTTATCGTAAAGAAGGCCCGCATTGTAAATTGCCTTGTCAGCAAATTCAGCTTCAGGGTACTTCTCTGCCAGTTTCAGGTATGTTTCAGCTGCCCTGATGTATTCTTTTTCCTTTTCCAGATTCTTGGCTTTTTTGAAGAGGGCACCGCTCAGTATTTTTCTGAGAATTTTTTTCACTTCACTGTTCTGTCCCGCGGGCAATCTGAGAGTTTCTTCTGACCACTGATAAAGTTCACCATATCTGTTCATCATGGTGAAGCAGTGAACTACATTTTTAACTGCGTCAACAATCAGAGGTGAATCAGGAAATTTGTACACGATTTTTTCAAATTCTCTCAGTGCATCTTCGTAATCTCCATATCTCATGAAGATTTCTCCACCTTTATAAATTATTTTTGCCGTGTCAGGTGAAGTAGGGAAGAGTTCAAGATAGTATCTGTTCGCCTCAATCATTTTCCTGGCGGGAAGTGGGAGATCACCATAGGTAACGGTAACAGAATAAGTAGCAGTGGTTACATGGGCTGCCATCTTCTTTTCGAGTTTTTTTATCTTCTCAAGGCTCTTTTTCCCCTCTGGAGATTTTTCATACTGATCGAGCCACTTTACATAGGCAAGCACCATGCTGAAAGCTGCGTCTTTAAAAGCTTTCTTTCTGGGATCAGCTATCAGCTGTGTTATCTTTTTGTAAAGTTCACCAGCCTTTTCATATTCACCAATTTCATAGTAGAGATCCGCCAGGAGGGAGGTAACATCGGTAATCTTTGGTGACTCTGGAAACAGTTTCAGAAATAGCCTGTAACCTTCAATTGCTTTGGCATAATTTTTCATCTTTTCTTTTTTCTTTTTTGCCTTCTGTCCCTGAGAATGGAAATATGTTGCGTATTCGTAGAGCAGTTTTTCAACTTCCTTCTTCGCTTTTTCCCTGATCTTTTCATCTCTCTGATGTTTGAACCAGTCACTTTCAGGATTGAAAAGTTTGACAATTTTCAACCTTGTTCTGAAGGATTCGTCAAGGTTATCCTCTTTGATCTGAATATTCATAACTCTTATCAACAGGTCGAGATTTCCCTCATAGTATGGAAATCTTTCAACAATGTAGTTGTATGTCTTTATTGCCTCGCTGTATTTTGTGATCTGTTCATAAATGTTGCCCAGTTCAACAAAAACTTTCACAGCATAGGAAGGCCAGCCAATCTTTTCCATAAATTTTTTCAAACCCTCAAGGCCTGTCCAGTCATTGAAGCTGATGGCAATGTATTTGATTGCCTCATCCTTCATTGATGCGGCAATACTTGTTGTGTGAGAAGAGGCATAATTTATCACACTCACAAAATAATTTACTGCAGCATCATAATTTTCCAGCCGGTAGTATGTCCAACCCAGCTTATAGAGTGCCTTGTCGTACAGGGGAGTTTTAAATGAGAGGACCTTTTTATAAGCTTCTACTGCCTTTTCAAGCTGTGCATTGTCAAAGTAGTATTCTCCCAATCTGAAGTAAGCTTCAGGAACAAGTTTACTGCTGGGCCTTCTTATTATAAGTTCCTGGAATATATCTGCTGCTTTTTTCCCTTCTCCCATTTCATTGTAACAGTATGCTTCCATGTAAAGGGCTTCTTCAAGCTTTCTGTGGTCCGGGAATCTTTTCACAAATTCCTGGAACAGTTCTATTGCGTCACTGTAATCAAGTTTTGGGTACTGTGGTTCCGTTTTGATTTTTCCTGTTGAGTACAGTTCCAGCTGTCGGGCGTATTCGTCCATAGCTTTGAGGAAGCGATCATTGTCCCTTTCGTAATATAATTCTCCCAGCATGAGGAGAGGTTCTGCAATCAGTGGAGAATCTTTATTTTCCAGTATGAAATTTTCAAGCTGGTGAATGAGAAATTCTCTCTTTTCTCTGCTGTTCTCCCTTATGGTGTCAACCTTCTCCTGGAAAATCCGTTCAATGTATTCTTCATCACTTTTCTTCTGCCTGTTAAGAATTTTTTCAATCAGATTCATCCTCTCCTGAAGCTGTTCATGAAAAATCCTTATCCTTAACTTAATGGCCTCTATTTCCTTCTCTTCCAGACCTATATTATCAGCATACAGAATACCTGAAAAAAGTACGACCAGCAGAACTGTAAGGAAAAAACCGGTTTTCTTCATTGCAGGGGGTTCGTCTCCATTCTTTTTATCACTTCTTTTACCCTGTAATACTGCGTTATCAATTGCGAAACAGCATCTCCTAATTCTTTAAGTTGCTCGGTGTAGATGCTGTTCTTTGCCTTTGATTCTGCAAGGGACAGCATTTTTAAGTAGTCTGCCATTTCTGGAGGAGAATAACCCTCCGGTACAGGCTTATGGGTTGGTTCAACAATCCACCTGTAATGCCTGTCAATCTTTTCCTTTAATTTTTCTTTTTCATTGAGTAACCTGAGGCTGAGTTTCTCATCATACTCCTTTGATCTCCAGACAACATTTATTTTCCCTAACTGATGCTTTACCGAAGTGTTGTGGACATAATTCTCAATTCTTGCGAAGCTTTCCATTGCAAGCCCACCCCTGACCCGGGTGAGCATCTCGTTCAGCTGATCAAGAGTTGCAAGGAAGGTGTTGAGTTCAGCTTCCTGTGAGATTGCTTTTGAATAGAAAGTGAGGAAATTTTTCTTTTCAATTCTGGCAATAGAATGTTCCACACTGGTAATGGTTG
>JALSQH010000026.1 GCA_026985515.1 bacterium | reverse complement strand
CAAGATGAAACATATTTACCCAACCCCGGTTAAAACCCTTGAAAAAGCCAGAGAAATTGCTAAAAATAGCGGAATGAAGTATGTATACATAGGCAATGTGCCGGGACATCCGGCTGAATCAACATACTGCCCCAGATGCGGTAGATTGCTGATAAAAAGAATAGGATACTTTGTTGTTGAAAACCATATTAAAAATGGGAAATGTCCCTACTGTGGTTACCCAATTTACGGGAGGTGGAACCAATGAAGTTTTCAAGAAGATTTTTTCTCTACCTCTTAGCCCTTCTTCCAGAAATAAAACTGGAAAGAATTTTCATATCAAAAGGAAAAAGCGAAACTTCCCGTAAAGAGGCAAAATGGTACAGGGTACTTCCGGTAATTTTAATCATTTTCTTTGTGATACTCCCCGCATGCCACAAGAAGAAGAAAATTGTTAAAAAACATGAAGAAATATTTTACTCTGTGGTCAGTGGAGGATTTTATCCAGCAAACAGGGAAGAGATTGATTCAATGCTTGAAAACTTCTCATCAAAGGTCACATCCCTTCCATCCACAAAGGGGAAGATAGTGGCTATTGTCAGTCCCCATGCTGGTTACAGGTATGCAGCACCTGTTGCAGTATATGGATACAAACTTATCGCAAAGCACAGTAATGAAATTCCACATCTCTTTGTAATAATCGGGATCTCCCACTATTTCTTAAGACCTTATGTAGCGGTTCTTGACAAAGATTATTACGAAACACCCCTTGGAAAGGTGAAAATCGCAAGAAAACTGGAGAGAAAACTCATAAAAGTCAGCAATGGTCTGATCACCACCGATGACACTCTTTTTATGAGGGAGCATTCGGTGGAAACACAGATACCATATCTTCAATATTTTCTCGGAAATAACATAGAAATTATTCCACTTGTCATGGGAAATCAGGACATTTCAACAGCAGAAAAATTGGGTAAGATTTTGAAAAATGTAATTGGTGAAAAAGCCTTTTACATTGCCAGTACAGACCTCTCTCACTACCACCCCTATAATGTAGCGGAGAAACTTGACAAAGCTACCATAGATTACATTAAAAAGGGAGACCCGGAACTCCTCTATTTCGCTGTAAGAGATAAGAAAGCAGAGATGTGCAGCTGGGGACCTGTAATTGCAGTACTGAAAATCTTCGAAAAAACACCAAGAAAAATTCTTCTCTTAAAATATCTGAACTCCGGAGATACAGCTGGTCCACCTGACAGGGTTGTAGGTTATGCAAGTATGGTTATTATAAAAGAAGAGGGAAATAAGGAGGGAAAGATGGAACTTGAAAAACTGGGTGAAGAAAGATTAACGGATGAAGAGAGAATCTTCCTTTTAAAACTGGCAAGGCAGACAATCGCCAACGCACTGGAAGGAAAGGATCCACCTGACTGGAAACCACCAACCAAGAGACTACTTCAGCCCGGTGCTGTTTTTGTAACATTGAAAGAGCACGGTGACCTGAGAGGTTGCATTGGCACAATAATACCCCATGAACCACTTGTGGAAAATGTGAAGCATATGGCTATTGAGGCAGCCTTTCATGATCCACGTTTTCCACCTCTGAGGAAGGATGAGTTACCTCTCATCCACATTGAAATATCAAGATTAACACCAGTGGTTCCGGTGAAGGATATTTCAGAGATAAAAGTTGGAAGAGATGGTTTAATTATTACAAAAGGATTTTACAGAGGTCTGCTTCTCCCGCAGGTGCCAGTTGAATATCACTGGGATCTCTATACATTTCTTGACCACACATGCCTGAAAGCAGGTCTTCCCCCCGGTTGCTGGAAAGATCCCGATACAAAGATTGAGAAATTCAGTGCTGAAGTATGGGATGAGGATGAATACAGAGACCAGCTGAAATAACCCTTGACACCCCCTGTTTTCAGATTAAATTACTTCTAAAAAACGAGGTGGAAGAGTATGAGCGGAAAACAGCAGAAACGGGTTGTTATCTTCACCACTCCAAACTGTCCATGGTGCAGGAAAACAAAAGAATATCTGAGAAAAAATAACATAAGATTCAAAGAAATAGATGTCACAAAGGATCCGGCTGCAGCAAGGGATATAGTGAGAAGAACTGGTCAGAGAGGTGTACCGGTCACCCTTATCAACAACAGACCTGTTGTTGGATTTAATAAAGAACTACTTGATCGATTACTTGAAATTAGAAAAAGGTGATTTTCTGCAAATGGGCAGTTCCTTCAAATAATAAATTGCTCTGCCGTCATATCTAAACTGAAGCTGAATGCTTTTAACCCCCTTCCTAATTGCGGTGAAAAATAAGTGTGAAAAACCTGGATCCGTATCTTCATTTGGATAAAAACAGTTTGCCCACGGTACAAAGACAAGAAAAATAATCACTTTTTTAAACTCCTTTGCCGCTTCTAACAATTCCTTCACATGCCTTCTTCCTCTTTCTGTAGGGGCATCGGGAAAAACCGCTGCGTTATCAATTCCAAGAGTGCATCCCTTTGTCTCTATCAAAAATCTTTCAGATTCCGTTTCAACAAGAAAATCAAGTCTGCTATTACCATAAGGGAATTCCGGTTGTACATTAACAATCCTGCCTCTGAATAGATCAAGATTCTTAAAACTCCATAAAGCTATGTTCCTGTGATACATGGAATTGGTAAAAACAATATTTCCTTTAACATCCCCTGCAATAAGATCCCATTTTGTTTTTCTCTTGCTGTTCTTCGTGTCAGCTCTTCTGAGATAAACCCTGTTACCCTCAAAGAGAATCTCCCCCAACCTCCCCGAGTCGTGAATATGAACAGGCACATCTCTCATTTTAACAGGATAAACAATGTCCACTATACCTGTAAACCTGTTTTCCCTTACTTTGAAGATACCAGAGGCATCATATGGTAAATCAAAAACCTTCATCTACTCCTTAACCTGATAGTAACATCTCTTTGGAGAATAGACAATTCCTTCCTTTTTCAGCTTGTTAATGATCTTCGTGACCTCTTTCTTATCAAGACCCGTTCCCTTTGCAATTTCTTCACTTTTTTTCGGTTCTCCACTGTTTCTTAGAAAATCAATGACAATCTGTTTCGGATCCATGACCAACCTCCTTTGAAAAGTTTTATTTTTGAATTTATTTTAATATACGATTTTTTATATTCATGTCAAGGCGTTAAAAAACTTGATAAATAACACACCGTTATTGACATTACCAGAAAATTATGATAAACTGTTTTACAGGATAAAAAGGGGAAAAAATGAAATACAAGGACAAGAAGGAGTACAAGATAAATGTTCTTGCCGACACAATAAAGATCATGGAACAATTTCTCTACGATAATCCTGAATTGGGGATAACTGAACTGAGTGAGAAAACTGGATTGCATAAAAACAAGGTATTCAGAATCCTTGCCACACTTGAATCATACGGATACATTGAACAAAATCCTGAGACCCAGCTTTACAGACTTGGGATCAAAGTTCTTCAACTTGGCCAGAGCTATCTCCAGAAATCGGGACTGGCAGTTATTTCGGAACCTCTCCTTACGGAACTTAATGAAGAAACAGGAGAAACATCTCTGCTGGTTGTATTTTCAGGGATGGATCCAGTTTGTATATCGGTGAAAGATTCACCGCATAAATTGAAAGTTGCAGCTTCTCCCGGTGAGAGATACCCTCTACACGCCACAGCCCTGGGAAAAATTCTTCTCTACTCATATTACGATCAGCATAACGGTTTACCACCTTTAGGTGAATTAAAAAAATACACAGACAATACCATCACAAATAAAAGCAGGTTGTTAGAAGAAGTGAAGGCCATTGAAAATACCAGTTACGCTTTTGAAAATGAAGAGTGGCAGGATGGTGTAATTGGAATTGCGTCTCCAGTGAGAGATTTCACATCCAGAATTATTGCTGGTATAGGAATCTTTGTTCCAGTCACACGCTTCAATGAAACAATAAAAGAAAAACTGATAGAGAAAGTTATAAGAAAAGGATGGCAGTTATCCTTCAAGATTGGCTATCCCTATCTCCCCCCTGAGTATTCCTGACAAATTTTAAAACATAATCAGGAGGAATAATTTTACCACACGCCCAGCACTTAAGAGGAAACTCCCCTATCTTTTCCAGTCTCAATGGATGGACAAAATTTTCCGTACCGCAGTGGGGACATGGAAAAAATAAGGGGGATTTATCAGACCCACTTTTTTCTCTGCAATCCATCCTGTTATTCCATTTTCAAGTGTAACTTTTATCCAGAAAGGCACCCTCTCCACTATCTGTATCTTAACCCCCGAAGGTAATTCAAGCATAACTTTACTCTGTTTATCAGGGGTCATTCTCATCTCACATTTATGCAGTATTATGCCCATTGGGGTAAATGTAAAATTTATCTTTTCCCATGCCACCACCAGTAGAGCAAACCAGATGATAAATACCACTGTAAATATGGTAAACCACTTCCAGTTTCGTGCAATAAAGAGAGGTATAACTGAGAGCAAAAGAAGCACATACAGAAGTGTTAGAACCCATATTACACTTTTAAGGGAAACCTTTGAAAGCCACTCATGCCATCCTTTAACACCCGTATTTATTTTAAGTTCCACCGGAAAGTTACTTTCAAGAATCGATACAACCTGTTTCAGATTAAAATTGTTATCCTCGAATCCTGGATCGAGAAATTTTGCCCTTTCAAAGTAGAGACGGGAAAGAGAAAACTGCTTTTTATCGAAAAAAATTATCCCCATATTATAAAAAAGCTGAGGAGAAGTTATATGCAGATCCTCAAGCTGGCGGAAGTAGGACAGTGCGGAATCAAGGTCTCCATGGGACAGGGCTGAGTAACCTTTTGAAAAAATTATGCGCGGATCAGCAGCGAGATTATTCATGAAAAGTGTAAAACACAAAATGAGGAAAAGTACTATTCTTCCCATTTTCTAACCCTTTTAATAAATTCTTCAGCATATTTTTTCCACTCGTCAGAAGTGGTTCTATTTGCAAATTGATAATTGTGAAGGAATTCATTTACTTTTAAAATAACCTCTCCACTGCCGG
>JALSQH010000025.1 GCA_026985515.1 bacterium | reverse complement strand
CACTACCTTTTACATAAAAGGTGTGATTACCATTACCAGCAGAAAAGGAATAGGGAGAGGTACAATCAAACCAGTCACCATCATCAACTTTACACTGAAAAGCTACATCTGAGGAGATGTTGTCAGTGCCATGAAACTCAAATGTGAAATATTTAAAATCGGTGGGATTATGAGGAGTGGAATCAAGGAACACCTGGGGAGGTGTAACATCAACCACCCATGTGTAACTGGCAGGGGATGGATCCACATTACCTGCAAGGTCTATCGCCCTAACCTCGAAGGTGTGACTTCCCTCACTCAACCCGGTGTAACTCTTCGGTGATGTACAGCTCTCCCAGCTGCCTCCATCAAGCCTGCACTGGAAACTGCCTGATTCATTCGAAGAGAAGGTAAAGGTTATAGATGTCTGATTGGTGGGTGAATTTGAGGGATTCTCTGAATCTATTGTGGTCTCTGGTGGGGTTACATCTACAGTCCAGGTGTACTCAGCTGGAGTTGGGTCCTCAAGGCCATACCTGTCAACTGCAACCACAGAGAATGTGTGGGACCCTTCACTTAAACCGGTAAATCTTTCAGGAGGCTTACACACATACCATTCTCCTTCATCAAATCTGCATCTGAAGGTTGAACCATCTTTGCTGGATGTGAAGTTGAAATCTGCCTCCCTCCTGTTTGAATAAAGCGGAGGTTGGGCAGTTATGCTGGTTTCTGGTGGCGTAAGTACAACCCTCCACTCATAGGATACAACATCACTCTTGTTTCCAGCCCTGTCAACTGCAATGACTGAAAATCTATGTTTGCCCTCAGCCAGAGGTCCATCCTTTTCGGGAGAGGAACATTCTCTCCATCCCTCTGAATCGAGTCTGCACATAAATGAGACTGCTCCTGTGGAGGAGAAGGAAAACGATACATAGGGTGAGTTTGATGGATTTTCGGGAACTTCTGTAAAATATACTGAGGGGGGCTCAGTATCAACAATCCATCCATAACATACCCTCGCACTCCTGTTACCAGCTCTGTCAACTCCTGAGACGCAGAAGTTATGATAACCATCATAGAGACTCCTCAGCTCAGTTACCTTACCACAACTCTCAACAGTTACATCGTCAAGATAACATTCAAACTCCACATCCTCAGAGGAGGAAAGTGTGAAAACTGCGTCAGTTATGGGAGAAGGTGAATCTGGGGCTGAAATGATATAGACTTCCGGTGGTGTCCTGTCCACTTCAAAAATTATTCTTTTCCCCTTCACAATATCCCCATTGTTGTCAATTTCCCTCACATCCACCTCATGGTAACCATCGCCAAGGGATGAGATGTCAAGATCTTCCCCGCATTCAAACCACTCGCCTCCATCAATCCTGCACTCAGCCGTGAGGTCACCATTCACGGAAATGGATAAATAATCACCACTCACACTTCCCGGATACTCAGACTCCCATGAAGATATATCAATGTTTTTATATGTAACTACCCTCCACCTCCACTCAGCGGGGGTTTCGTCATGTCTTCCAAACACATCAACTGCCCTGACCAGAAATCGATGTTCACCAATACTCAAACCATCATACTCTACCGGTGAGAGGCAGCTCACCCATCCCCCATCATCAAGGTTACACTCAAAGAGAACATCCTTTTGATCAGATCCAAATGTAAACTCCGCAGTTGTAAAGGTGGTGATCCTCTCAGGATAGGAGAAAAGAATGGTATCAGGTGGGGAACTCTCAGGTATCACCTCCCCTTTATTTACCTTCTTCTTCTCACTTCCACACGCAGAGAGCATTAAACCCAATATAATGAAAATTAGCAAACCTGTTTTTCTTCCCATCTTTTATCCTCCCTGCTGCAGAATTTTTTCAGGAATGTCTATAACCTGAAATCTTCCACCCTTACCCAGAAGGATAAAAACCCTTCCACCTGCTGTGGTCAGATTGAGAATTTCCCCTCCAAAGGAAGTCAGCCCGGCCACATCTTTCTCATAACCTGCCATTCTGTACCTTCCACCTATCTCACAGAACCTCTGAATATGCATGGTGGTGTAATAGACATAGAAACACCCATTATCCACAGGAAAGACCCTCTTCACCCTTGATGAAAAAGAGATGAAATAATTGTCAAAAATCACTCCTTCATCATCAAAGTAACCGATAACACCTTTTAATCCCGTACCATCCACAAGGAGAAATCTCATTTTGCCATTTTCTCCATAACCAGGTGAAGCCATAATAAATTCTGTCACTGCATCTGCAAAATCATCGGGCAGGGTTACAGGCTTCACATAGTCAACCTTAACTTCACTGAATGTATCTCCCTCAAGCCCGATATAAGCAAGATGTGCGGAAACAGGTCCATGAGGTGAAGGCCAGTTATCAATCAGGGAAGAAGAGACAAGTAGATGATTTTTACCATCAAAAAGCATCTTCACCCCTGTAACGGGATATGAGAATAAAGGTGCGTTACTATCAGGTGGTGAAGCAACCCATTTATCATCGGGAAATTCTGAAAAGAGCCGGTCCTGAGACGGAAGAGACCTTCGGAGAAATTTCACCGCGTGATCTGTGGTATAATCGGGAAAAAGTAGAAAATCGTGAAAAACTCCCGACCAGCCATTATCAATACCAAAGGAGAAGGAAGAATCTGTGTGAAGTGAGGAAATGTATCTCTCACCTGTTTCAGGAGTGAACTCTGAACTGAAGAGCCTGGTTGAAAAAATTTCTCCATCCTCACCACTTCCGTAATAGATGGTGAAGAATTTTCCCGCAACTCCGCTGAAATATATATCTCCACCATACGGGATGGTATCAGTAACAGCCACAGGATTGTCAGAATAAAAATCCAGTAGGTACAGATTCCCTCTGTTGCTTCCCATCGAGACAAGAACTGCATACCTGTTGTATATCAGAGGAGATAGAAAGGCATCGGTACCATGAAAGTCAAACAGAAGTTTCCCTTCCCTTACCACCCTGAAGGTAAGTCTCACCATCTTTTTAGCCTCTCCATTGTCAACCAGCACAAAGCTGGTCACCTCTTCATCTCCATAATTAAAGCCCGGAATGAACCTCACCACAGCATCATCTCCTGTAACTGTCAGGGACATTCCCTCAATATTCCTGGAAAGGTAGACCCTTGTGCCATCGTATCTGCCCCCGATACCGAACCTGAAGGTGAAAACTTCCCCCTGATGAATGGTAAAGGTAAATGCCTCAGAGTATAGTTCCGGGTCTGGTACACTATCAAGCACCTCTATTAAAACTCTCCCTGTGGAAATTCTCTCACCATCTGAGGCGGTGAAGTAGATGGGATACTCTCCCTCTGAATTGTAGTCTGTCTGCCACCTGAAAACTTTTCCATCAAAACTGAATTTTTTGCCCTTACTCCCTATAGAAGAAGCATCAACACTAACTTTCACGGGATTTCCCTCAGGATCAACTGCACTGACATAAAATTTCACCTCCTCACCCTCTCTCACCGCCACACTATCGGGGAGGGAAAGGACAGGGGGGTAATTCACTCTTAATTCAGGCTTCAGAACGGTCAGCTGGAGGACTCCTTTTACTTTTTCCCCACCAGACACAGCGGAAAGTTTCAGCTGAAAAACCCCGCTTAATGTTACAGGTGGAGCATATTCAACCACTGCTCTCCTCTTTGCAGCAAGGTAAAATCGGCTCCATGAAGGCAGGTTCTCACCGGAAACCGAGTCAATATCCCTGTCAAACACGATCACAAGAGATCCTGAGGTACCAGCGAAGATCTTCTGTGGGGGTAAAAAGGGAAATGAAAAATGTTCGGCAACTTTTTCTCCCCCACAACCAGAGAGAAACAGGAGAATAGCAACGAGAAAAGCTGTAATTTTACCCTTCATCTCTCACACTCCTCCTTCAACTTTTCATACTTTTTCCTTAAACCATCTGCAACCTTCACTCTGGAAAGTTCGTAACACCCATCCTCAAGGTCGCCATCACCAATGAGCATCTCCGCCATTTCGAGATGCCAGAGGGGTTTCCCTGGCTGGAGTGAAGAAAGTTTCATCAGGACTTCAAAAGCCCTCAATCTATCGTTTTCCTCTCTGTAGAAATGGTAGAGATACTCGAGAGCCTCAACATTACTCTGATTTTTTCTGAGCACCCGGATGTAGAAAACAGCTGCCCTTACCCTGTCACCCTTCTTTCTGAAGTATCTTGCCATCTCAAGATCGTTTCTTCTTCCTCTATGCAGTGTGGAGCAGGAGATTAAAAGAATCAGAAACAAAGGAAGAAGCCTTCTCATCACACAACCCCCCATATCTGGGCGATAATAATGGCAAAAATAACCATCATCACTGAACCAAATATCAGAAAGAGAGGAAAAAGAAGTTTCACCGGTAACTCTGAAGCTTTTTTCTCCACTGAGGTAAATCTCTCCTCCCTCACTCTTTCTGCCAGGTCTCTGAGAGTTTTTCCCATGGATGCTCCAGTTTCTTCTGCCTGAATCATCAGCGAAGAGAAGATTTCTATTTCTTCAATCTTCCACCTCTCAGCCCACCACTTGAGCACATCCCTCCTTCTCATCCCTCTCTTGAGATGTGTCACAATTTCTTCCAGCTCCTTCTTTAATCTTCCCTCAATGAAACTTTTTGAGATTTTTTCGACCGCGGAGTTGAAATCCACTCCACTTTCAACCACAATGGCGAGAAGGTCAACGAAGTATGGGAAATTTCTTCTCATCTCCTCTTTTTCTGCTTCAATCTGGCTTCTCATTTTTGCATCCGGGTAAAGAAAAACGGCGACAGCAAGGAGAAGAGAGAGAAGGGGACCAGAAAGAAAAATTCCAGCAAGAAATGTCAGCAGTGCAGTCAATTCCTTAAGAATCATATAAGCCTGTGGAGAAAAATCTTTCTTTCCAGTTTTATCAAGAAGTTCCTGGTAGTATCTGAAATACCTCCCCACCAGCCCACCCTCTGGATGATACCTGTAAAAGATGGAGAAGAGGAGTCTGTCAACCTCCTCCCTGGTGGTGGGCATGAATCTAACTGCAATACCCCCCCCTGCATAAACAATCCCTGAAACAGAAAT
>JALSQH010000024.1 GCA_026985515.1 bacterium | reverse complement strand
TTCTCAAAACAATTCCGTAATGCCTGAGAAGCGTGACGAAAAATAAGAGATCAAGGAGGAGCATCAACAGCAGGAAATTGTCCATGGAAAGAGAGGATCTGAACCTGATTACAAAACCGCTTTTGAAATTGAGAATCAGATTAACAAATAGCGAGAAAAAAGTAATCGTGAAAAAGTATGCGGAGGAGAAATCAGCATCCATCCAGTACATTGCAGACGCCGGGACATAGAGGGTTACAAAAATGTATGACCATAAAACCCTTGATAGCGACCCCGTATTTTCGGGAAATAAAAGCGCCAGAAAAATCAGGAAAATGTAACTTATAAGGAATCTTGAGAAATCTGGTGAGAAGTGAAAACCCATGTATGAATATGATGGGGCAATGAACTTTATGTAAATGATCTCAAGAAGTACTCTGAAGATGAGAATAACTAACACAAACAATACTCTTCTACCTGATCCTGACATCGCCCTTCCTGAATCTCACAAGTGTTATTCTTGCAGTGAAAAAAGTAAGCAAGCCGAGGAGATAAAGGGGAGAAGAAAGTATGATCAGAGTAGCATTGAAAGATGGATGTAACATCCATACCACCCCGATAAGGAAAATGAGAAGGATTACAGATGCAACTATGTTTACTGTATTTATGCTGAAAAAATAAACGGCATCAATGAAACTTCTCAGAGCGACAAAAACATTGTAACCGATGGCTGCCGAAATAAAAATATCAGTGGCATACAATAACTCATCTTTAAATGAACCCAGATAAATTCTCAGCAATAAAGAATCGGCAACAAAATAGATTAAAATTCCCACAATACTTACAAGTGTTGTAAAAGCAACGAGACGAGTCACATACTTTCTGACAGTGTTGAATTTACCTTCTTTCACCATTGAGGTAAATACAGGTAGTAACACTATTCCGAGAGGTGCAAAAAGAGCACCCACCATTCTCACAAGGGAGACGGCAAAGGCAGTGTAACCTCCGTAAACCGGGGAAAAAATATGTGCCGCTACAATAGGAGGAAGTGAAAGCAGGGCAGACAAACCAAAATCAGCCGGGATTCTCTGAATGCCATATGAAATAAGTATCTTTCCTTTCTCAATGATCTCCCCGACACTCACCTCTGATCCAAGGGAAAAGAAAAGCAGGATTAAAACAAATAGAGAGACAGCAAGCCATCCTGTTCCGGTGATTATAAGGATATTTCGGAGAGATTTACCATAAATGAAAACCACAACGGGAATCAAAGCATAATCGAGCAACTGAAGCAAATTTGCATTTACCATTTGAACTCTGCCTCTGAAAAAAGAGTATGGAAGGGAATGAAAAAGCATACCTGTAAGCATCAGGAGAAAAGGTAAAATGTAATGGCTGTACTTCCTGCTTCCAAAGAGAAGATAGGCAATCTCACCCTTTAAACTGAGGCCTGTAAGGAAGATCAAAACTGATATGGAAAGGATAAAAATTGTTGAAAAGATAAGAACTGACCCCTCACTGCCCTCGCTCTCTTTTCTGAAAATAGAAACATATCTTGGAATCGCCACTGAAAATCCGAAAAAGAAAAATGAAAACAAAAAACTTGTGTTTCTTTTTATCAGAGCATAATCTGCAAAGATGATATCAGAGAATTTAACTCTTGCAAGCCGATAGGTGTACAAACCTGCAATCAACACAATTACTTGAGTAAGAAAAGTTAGAGAAAGATCTCTTTTCATCGGATTGGATCATTCTCCCTGCGATCCCTTTTCTTCTCTGTATAACAGGTAAATGGCCATTATAAAATCAACAAATATGCCAGCCATCACAAAAACAAAAATCCAGAAAATTCTGTGCGGTTTGAATGGCTTTGCAGGTAAAGATGGTGGAATAAGGACCCTCATACTTGAAAGATTCTGCAGGAGGAGCTCCGCCCTGTTTATTTCCTTTTCCCCCTCAATAAGCGAGAGAGCAGGGTCAAAAAACAACTTTTCCACCTTATTAGAATTCCGGAGTTTTTTTGAATACTCAATACTATCCTTCAACCTGCTCAGATACTTTTCTAACTGAAGTCTTTTCCTTTTTAAATATGATTCTGCACCATCTATTTTCTTCATCCTCTGGATAAGAGACTCTGCAATCCGGTAAACTGAAGAGGGTGAATAACCCTCAACTTTCAAATTAATAAGATAAGCAGCCGGGATTTCAATCCTGAGTCTGGATAGTGATGAAAGTTCTTCCCTGTTTATCCCTGTTAATCTGGACAGAAGGGGAAAATTTCCATGGTAGAGAAGCTCATTGAGAGATTGAAAATATTCTTTATAAAACGAAACAGGAACAACACTCTCTCTTTTACCCTTAATTTCATTATATTCGAGAGGCACCCTGATAAGGGCTTCAGTTCTATACTGTGGTCTTAGGAGAAAAGAGAAACCAAACCCAGCCAACCCGGAGATAACCACAACGGAAAGAAAGAGAATCCATCTTTTCCAGAATAATTCAAAAATCTCAATCAAACCAATCTCTTTCATAACTGCGCTGAAAGTATGTAAGGATAATTTTATCAGATAGGGTTGCAACTTTCAAAATCTGAATCCATAGGGAAGTCTTCCACCAAGATAGGAAGGCGGAAGAAGGTCTCTGTAAAACATTATGGAATCGTGGGCAACAGAACATCCACTTTTTACATTCTCTTCACCTTTTAACACCACCATATTCAGAGCAATTTTTCCGGTAAAAGGTATCTCAAAATTAGCACCTGATTTAATCAGTCTATTATGCCTGGAGTTTTTCACGCATATTCCCCCATAGCCCTTCCTGAAAAATACCCAGCCATCCTTCGCTGTTTTAAAAACAATATTTCTTCCCGGTTTTATAAAAATAAAAGGCCTTAACGTAGTGTTGCCAGTGACCGCTGAAGAAATTGTAAAATTCCTGCCATTCTTTCCTTTCGAAACCTCTATTTTTGTCCAGACCTTCAATTCGGGATTGTACCACCTTACCCATCCATAACTGCCATCTCCTCCCATCTCAACTGGCTTTTTATCCGGGTCATACACAGGGGTCAAATTAACTTCTTTTCCCCCTTTTTTGCCCTTCACCCAGATAGAAAAAATCGCATCCCCCACACCAGAAACACCATTCTTCATCCATGGTAGAATAAAGGAATTGTGGGCAAAGAGAAAATGATCAGAGACCCAGTTTCCAGAAATAGTGGGAAAATTGTAATTATATTTCCAGTTCTCACCCTTCATAGACCTTCTTCCTCCCCATCCAGCTGTAAAAATATCAGGAGCAATTTTCTCACCTCTATCTATACTTTCCCTGAAAATTCTCCTGTTAAATTTATCAACGACTTCCTCAGGGTCACCCCTTCCCACCACATAAACTATTTCCATTCCAAATCTTGTGCCTGAGGGTAAATACTTGGAGCCATCATCGGCATCTCCAAACCAGTTCCACTGTCCTTCTCCAAAACCAGGGTGTTTAAGCGAAGATCCACCACCATGATAGGAAATTACTTTTCTCTGATTGGACGAAACCCATGTGGTTATCATACCAATGCTGACATTTCTCTCCGGATCATACCACGCAAAAGCTGGATATCTTTTTGCCATCCCCCTGTCAATAGCTCCAAACATTATGTATTCTTTACAAGTAGAGGGCATGTACCCTTTCTCTGCATCAAATGTTTTCACAAATTGACCCATTTCATCCACAATGTAACTGACTTTCATATCGGGATTGACCATTGTGCATTGCTGGTAATTTGTATAGACATAGCCTTTCCTGACAATTCTCTCTATGTCAACTGTGAAGAAATTTTTCCCGTACGGTATGGCGTAGAGCCATTCAGCATCAATCCATCCATTGATCCACTTTACCTTCACATAGAGGAAACTACCTTTTTCCCAGTAACGAGCAATTCTGGTTGTTCCATGTAAATCCCCCCTGTAATAACCTGGCACTCCAGGATAGGAGGGTCTGAAATCTTTCCACACGACATGAAATTCAGGGAAGAATAGATTATAATCACCAATATCTGCGCTGAAATTGAAATTTGAATTGTGCAGTTTAAGCTCTGTTATCATACCCGGTTTTGAAGATTTCTCCCCGCCAATTCCAATAAAATAAACTCCATTGTCAATTAAAAGGCCATTTTTCAAATCCCCCCTGACCACAAATGTATTCCATCCGAGTAAGTTAACAGGGTTGAAGAGAAGAAACACAAGAAAAAACTCAGTTAGAAGTGAGAAGTTCTGCGATTTTTTTACTTGCATCACCTTCTCCATAAAATCTTTTCCCGATCTCAGGAGGATCACCAGAAATAATCTGCAGAGTTGATTTTACAATATCCTCACTCTTTACCCCAGAGAGTATATTCCAGCCTGTCTCAACAAGCTCAACCCATTCTGTTTCATTTCTCGGTATTACACATCTGGTTCCAAAAAAGAAACCCTCTTTCTGAACCCCTCCAGAATCAGTTATTATGGCAGCAGCATTCTTCTCAAGTACAACCATTTCAAAATAGGTAACAGGTCTGGAAAGGATAAGATTGGGTACATCCAGTACTTCAAGGAGATTGTATTCTTCGAGTTTCTTTCTGGTTCGGGGATGAACCGGGAAAAAAATTTTATGATTGTGGTTAAGAGATAATTCCCTCAGTGCACCTGCAATCTCTCTCAGGTGATTCTCACTGTCTGTATTCTCTGCTCTGTGAATGGTTACAAGTATGTAACCATCCGGGTGGAGATTCCACTTCGAAAGAATTCCTCTCTCGTCAACTTTTGAAAGCACCTCAAGGGCAACATCATACATAACATCTCCAACAAGATACACTCCCTTCTCAATCCCCTCTCTTTTCAAATTCTTAACCGCAGTTTCAGTGGGAGCAAACAAAAATTTCGAGATATGATCCGTTAAGACTCTATTTATCTCCTCTGGCATCTCCATGTTGTAGCTTCTCAATCCTGCTTCAACATGAGCAACGTCGATGTGAAGTTTGGCGGCAGCGAGTGCACCGGCCAGAGTTGAATTGGTATCTCCATAAACAAGAACCACATCAGGATTTTCCTTGAGGAGAACCTTCTCAATTTCTATTAACATTCGTCCTGTCTGCTCACCGTGGGTTCCGGAACCAACTCCCAGATAATAATCTGGTTCGGGGAGATTGAGCTCCCTGAAAAATACCTCTGACATCTCAAAATCATAATGCTGTCCCGTGTGAACAAATATTTCCCTCACCCCTCTATTCCTCAATTCCCTGGACACAATACCTGCCTTAACAAACTGTGGCCTTGCTCCAACTATGGATACAACCTTCATTTTTCTCTGACCGCTCCCACAAGAAGGGGATGAGAAGTGTCCCTGATCCCAATTGGAGAAGAGTTTCTAATCATATAAGTCAACTCAATGGAGGGACGGGCATCGCTGATCCCAAAACCTCTTCCCTCAAGTATCTCCCTGTAAACAACAGTATGTAAGTCTGTAAAACCAGTTGAAAACTCTATCTCCTCTCCATCTATGAGTATACTTCTGTAGGTCGTTTTCCCCTCTTCAACTGCCCGGGGTGGAAGATCTCTTTTATCGAGAGAGAGAAACCACCTCACCCTTGCCCTCTCCAGCTCAAGGTACCCTCCCATCTTTCTCGGATCTGAGTAATGTACCTCGCTGTGCTTCATTTTACCAAATATCCAGAGAAGCATATCAAAAAAGTGAATACCTATGTTCGTTGCAATACCTCCAGACTTTGACACATCCCCCTTCCATGAAATGAAATACCACTTCCCTCTGGAAGTTATGTAAATAAGGTCGATGTCATATATCTTATCCGGCGGTGACTTTTCAACCTTCTCTTTGAGAGCAAGAATGGCAGGATGAACCCTCAGTTGTAGTATGTTGTAAACTCTTTTGCCAGTTTCTCTCTCCATCTCTTCAAGTGCATCGAGGTTCCACGGATTCAAAACAAGTGGTTTCTCACAAATTGCATCTGCCCCTATTCTCAGTGCGAATCTTATATGGGCATCGTGGAGGTAGTTGGGAGAGCATATACTGACATAATGTATTCTTTTATCCTCCCCCATCCTCCTCAACTTTTCAGCATGTCTGTCAAATCTTTCAAACTCGGTGAAAAAATCCACATCATCAAAATACTGATCAAGGATACCCACTGAATCACACTTATCAAGAGCAGCAACCAGCCTGTTTCCCGTTTCCTTAATCGCCTTGAGATGGCGGGGGGCGACATAACCTGCAACCCCAATGATCGCAAAGTTTTTGGGCATTTCATTCTCCTTTTCCTAAATATCATATGAAAACTGGTTTTTCATTCAAAAATTCCACATTGAGATGTGCTGCCTTTTACTCTATAATAACATATCATGAGAATTGATGAAGCTTTTGATTTTATCCGTGAAGTAGAAAAAGATTTTAATCTCTGGGAATATGAGTTCGCGGGATTTAAACCCTGGCCTGCAGCACGGATGGAATCTGTCTTTTATCTCCTTTACTCTGACTTTGGGATAAGCACTGACAATTCCCCCAAAAAGATCCGGAATAGTCTTAAATTTCTTAAAAAATTTTTCAATACCTCAAAATTTTTTCTGAAAAACAATCTCATGAACATTACCTCCAGCAAAAACTGGTTTATTACCCCGATCTCTGTGGAAAGAAAAGATGATGAAGAAAGATCATTCAATATCTTTTCAGATTTCTTTCCTAAAACATGGGAAAAACCAGTAATAAGTTACAATCCTAACAACAGAACCTACCCCGGGAAAAAAATAATCAATGATCTTCCAATGTTATCACGATTCGCTGACATTACAGGAAGTGCATTAAAAACACTTATCAAACTTCCTCCCTACCTGCCAGAAAAAGTTGCAACGGCAATATTAAGAACAATTTCAAGAAGAGTTATACTTGCCACATACATTGACAAAGTAATAAAACTCAAAAATCCTTCAATCATAGGATCTATCACATGGTATGACGAAATAAAACCATTTCTTTTTTACGCAGCTAATAGAAACGGAGTTATCAACTTTGAACTTCAGCATGGGATCATTCATTTAAAACATCCAGGATATGTTACCGGTGATAAAAAAATACATCTATCGAAAATGGTCCCAGGATGCATCTTCACATGGGGCAGGATTTTTAAAGAGGTGATGGTGAAGAATGGTACCTACTGGGATCCAGAAAAAATTATTGTAAGTGGTTATCCATGGTTGAGCTACAATATTACACACCTGGAGCTGCTTCGTAAAAAAGCTTACAAGAAATTAGAGAAGCTCGGAATTCCAGCAAAGAAAAAGGTTTACGTCTTAACAACACAAATTGACACAGAGCAGATTATTGTTGAAGATTTCTCTCAGCTAAAGATACCAGACAATTGCGTTTTGATACTTAAAATTCACCCAGCAGAAAAAAAATGGTACACAATTGCTTACAAAGATCTCTTAAAGAGAAAAAATATTTATGCTGTGACTGATGATGAAGTCTCTCTATATGAACTTCTTTCAATCGCTTATGCCCATATAACTTATTTCTCAACAGTTTCCTGGGAAGCAGCAGCATTTGGAATAAACAACTTTATTATAGATTCACCCTTTACCTCCCTGATGAGTGAACTCATACAATTGAAGCTGGCAAAAGTTATCAAAATTCCAGATCTCTTTGATATTGAGTTTGAACCATCCAAGAAAAATATATTGCAGGCTTTTGAGAACCTCTATGATTACGAAAGAGTGATTGAGATAATTTTACAGGTTGGAGAAAAATGTGTGGCATAAATGGAATAACCTGGCCAGATAGAAAAAAAATAAAGGCTATGAATGAGGCAGTTAAACATAGGGGACCGGACGACGAAGGAATATTCATAGATGATAGAGTCTCCCTCGGGCACAGGAGACTATCCATCCTTGACCTTTCAGAAAAAGGGAAACAACCAATGTGTGACGAAACGAAACGATTCTGTATTGTTCATAATGGAGAAATTTACAACTTCAGGGAAATTAGGGAACAACTAATAAAGAAAGGGTTTTCCTTCAGATCCAATACAGATACAGAAGTTATTCTCAAAGCTTATATTCAGTGGGGGGAAAAAGCTCTGGAAAAATTTATTGGCATGTGGGCCTTCGCTATTTACGATTCAAAAGAAAAAAAACTTTTTTTAAGCCGGGACAGATTTGGGATAAAGCCTCTTTACTATTTCTACGACGGGAAAAAACTTATTTTCAGTTCAGAAATTAAGGGGCTTTTAGCCAGTAGAGAAATTACAGCAGAAGTAAACGAAAAAAGTCTTTTGCAATTTCTTGCATTTCACCTGATGAACTGGGGAGATGAAACTTTTTTTAAAAACATAAATCAGCTTCCAGCTGGTTTTTATGCAATTTTTGATATAAATCAAGGTAAACTTATCCTGAGAAAATATTATGATGTGAGGGAAAAAATCAGGTTTATTGAGGGGGAAAATGCACATGAAAATTTTAAAAATCTTTTAAAAGATGCAGTAGAAAAAAGACTTGTTGCAGATGTTCCTGTTGGTTCATGCCTCAGCGGTGGTCTTGATAGTTCCTCTATTGTGTGTCTTATGAGAGAAATTCTTGGAGAAGGAAAAGAAATTTCAGCTTTTTCACTGATCTTCCCTGGAAGAGGAATAGATGAAAGCACTTATCAAAAAGAAGTTGAAAAAAAATGTAGAGTGAAGAGATACACTACCACATTCACTGAAAAAGAACTTCTTGATGATCTTGAGGACTTAATCTGGACACAGGAAGAACCTTTTGAAACACTTTCCATATATGGTCAGTATCGAGTTATGAGGCTTGCCAGAGAAAACGCAACAAAGGTTCTCCTTGATGGTCAGGGCAGTGACGAATTGATGGGAGGATACCACTGGTTGTTCAGCTACTACTTTTTAGAACTTCTTGGAAATCGCTATTTTATTCAGCTCGGCAGGGAAATAAAATTGTACATGAAACTCTATCATTCTTTAGGTCCAGCAAAAGGGTTGTTGATACTTTTATTACCCAGGAATTTAAGGCTTTCCCTTTACAAAATAAACGAAATAAGTTTTTTAAATTATGAGTATCTTACAAACCACCAACATGAAATTTTTAATCTTCCATTAAAATGGGAGCAGAGAAATTTTAGAGAAATATCCATATATGCAGAAACAGTTTCCTCCCTTCCTCAACTCCTGAGATTTGAAGATAAAAATTCTATGAGGTGGAGCGTGGAAAGCAGAGTCCCGTTCGTGGATCACAGGGTAGTTGAACTACTTCTGTCCCTTCCAACAAGAGAAAAGATAAATAATGGTATCTCAAAAGTTATACTCCGAAAAAGTATGAGAGGCGTTATACCTGATAAGATTAGAAAAAGAATCGACAAAATAGGTTTCCAGACACCAGATTCTGCAATACTTCTCTCTGATAAAGGGAAAAATATAGCAGAGGAAATTTTTAAAAGTTCTGATTTCAAAAATCACTTATTCTGGGATCATCGAAAAATAATAAGGGATTACACTCAATTCATCTCGGGTAATGGTAAGTATCCAGAATATATCTGGAAAGTCATTTTAACAGAACTTTGGTTCAAAAAATGGATAAAAAATTAACAAAAAAAAGTTACCTTTTTCTTACAGGAGATACAAGAAGCGGAAATGTTGGAGATAAACTTATTACCAGAAGAGCAATTGAGTTATTTACAAAAGTAAAAGGAAATAAAAGAATACTTAAAATCGACAGAAGAGAAACGATCGATCCAGAAAATTTAAAGAATTTCAAAGCAATACTACTCACAGGTGGACCAGCTCTTCAGCATAATATGATTCCCGAGATATATCCTTCACTTAACATAGACGAAGTGATAAAAAATAATATTCCCGTGATTCTATTCGGGATCGGCCATAATGATTATCGGAGAGATTTATGCAACACGGTTAGTTTCAATGAAGAAACCAGAATGTTTCTCAATTTTATAAAAAACCAGGGTTTCTATCATGGTGTCAGAGACATCGTTTCATATCGTACTTTGAAAAAAATATTTGATGAGAAATTACTCCTGACCGGCTGTCCTGCAATGTATTCAGAGGAAGTGGTTGAAATTTCTAAAAGTTCCACATACGATATCCCTTTGAGGCATAACGGTGATTATCTTCTCTTTTCGACTCCAAATCGTATGTTTTTCAATCGCTTTTTTATGGATTATATAAAAGAACTCCTGCTTCACCTGAGAGAAATTGATAATATTGTTGTTATTTTTCATCACCCTACCAGTGAACTCTTTTTAACTATTTACGGAGAAACAGAGAATAACATTACTTATCTTAGAAATGCCTCACGTTTCAAAAAATTTTTAAACAACCATGGCCTTAAATGGATTGACACTGAAAATTCTCTTGAAAAAATGATTCTATGGTACAACAACAGCAAAATGCATATTGGCTTCAGGTTACATGGACATATACTTTCACTCTCTCTTTTGAAGCCTTCCATTCTCATCGTTGAAGATGGTAGATCATTTGCAGTCTCAAAATCCTTTAATTTTTTAGCACTTTCACCCTTCAAAGATAAATACACTTATTTCCCTGAAAAGCTTATCAGATACCTCTTATGGTATCAAAGCAACAGGAAAATCTGTAATCCTTCAAAGCTTGCAGAAGTTATTAGAGATTTTATTAGACATGAAAAAAAGGCTGGTTACATTTTAACAAGATCACAGATTTTAACAATTGCAAAAACATACCCTCTTATGGAAAAACTTATAAATGAAATTCCGTAATAAACTCACTTTCCACAGTTTAGTTTACACTTTTTCAAACTTCTTAAATAAAGGGATAGGATTTCTACTTCTACCCATTTTAACAAGAATATTAACCCCTGAAGATTATGGTCATATCGCTATGTTTACTTTATGGACGGCAATCCTTGTTCCTCTAATCAGCCTTAATTCTTCCTCTGCTGTTGTGAGGTTTTACTATGACACTGAGAAAAAGATACTGGCTTCATATATTGGAGGTGCACTGATTTTAAGTGTTTCAATGA
Source organism: bacterium (assembly GCA_026985515.1). GTDB lineage: Bacteria > JALSQH01 > JALSQH01 > JALSQH01 > JALSQH01 > JALSQH01. The sequence goes on along the minus strand of JALSQH010000024.1, from coordinate 7,834 downwards.
GTCTTTTGTTTGTCACCATAACTCTGATATTTTCTTCCCCCCTCTCCAGTTTTTTATCCCTCCCCACCATATGGCTTGTCGCAGGTGTGTTAAACTCGCTTTTTCTGACAATTTCTACAATTTATCTTGGAATATTAAGAGTTGAAGAAAGATCTTTAACTTATGCTGTTCTTCAAAACACATCTTCTCTACTAAATGCAGGCCTTTCCCTTTACCTTGTTGTAATTCTTTACACAGGATGGAAGGGTAGAACTGGAGGAATATTTATAGCAAATGTAGTTATGGGACTTACCATAATATACTTTATGCTAAAAGAAAAACTTGTTGATCTGCAGATAAAAACTTCTCAGATTAAGGAGTTACTTTTTTTTGGAGGTCCTCTAATCCTTCACAATTTGACAGGAATTCTTGCTGCCTCCACGGATAAAATTTTCCTCAATAATATGATAGGAGTAAAATCAGTTGGACTATACAATGTCTCCTATGCATATGCTTCAATTATTGGTATGATCGCAAACTCCATACACCTGGCTTTTGTGCCATATGCATATGAAAGAATAAAAAAGGGAGATTACAGGAAGGTCTGGGAAACTGGAGTAAAAATAATTGGAATAGTTGCATTCCTTTTTATCGTCCTTCTGTTCTTTTCCCCATTTTACTACAAATATTATCTGGGAAAAAGTTTTTCATCAGCTTCAAAATTTTTTGTTTTTCTGGGCGTGGGAGAAGCAATCACAAGTGTTTACTACCTTGGAGCAACATTTAACTTCTGGTACAAAAAAACAGTTTATATCTCTGGAATCACTCTCTCAAAATTTATTGCAAATCTTTTTTTGAACTATACGCTTATAAAAATAATGGGTGATTCTGGAGCCGCCGTTGCAACAATGATATCTTCTATCTTAGCAGCAGCTCTTTCACTTACCACTGGTTTCATATTTTACAGGAAATATAGAAAAAATTCTGGCTGATCTGGTATAATAAAAAATCATGAAAGGTGAAATTCTCATTATCATTCCTGCCAGAGGAGGAAGCAAAGGAATCCCCGGGAAAAATCTGAGGCTTATAAATGATAAACCAATGATTTATTATGCTATAACCACTGCAAAAAAAATTCCTCATTCAAAAGTTATTGTCTCAACAGAAGATCCTCTGATTAAGGAAGTTGCAAAAATATATGGTGCAGAGGTTCTCCTGAGACCAGAAGAACTTGCCAGAGATAATGTTACACTGGAGCCTGTGATTATAGATGTAATCAGTAAAATTAATTTCGGAGATATCATAATTACCCTGCAGCCCACTTCACCCCTCCTGAAGGCAACAACGCTGGAAAAGGCTTTGAATTACTTTTTGCAGGAAAAATTTGACACTCTTGTATCTGTTAGAAAAAAAACGCATCTCTTCTGGATAGAAGCAAATGGAAAATTTTTCCCTTTTTATAAAGAAAGGGCAAACAGACAGTTTCTCAAACCAGTTTACGAAGAAACTGGAGGACTCGTAATAACTTACAGAGATGTAATCCTTAAAAATCGCTCACGATTTGGAGTAAAAATAGGTATATACTCACTGAATGAAGATGAAAGCCTGGACATTGACAGCTGGGAGCAGCTCATAATTGCCGAACTAATTATGAAACGACTCAAAATAGCTATAAGAACAGAGGGATCCCATGAAATGGGATTGGGGCACATATACAGAGCTCTCACCATAGCTAACCTGTTCCCGGAGCATGAAGTCATTTTTCTCACGAACCCTGAAAAAAAACCTGGATACATGAAACTCAAAGAACACACATTTCCCATTGAGCTCTATAGATCGGAAGATGAACTTCTGAAAAAAATAGATCAGATTTCACCGGATATTTTAATAAACGATATTCTTGACACAGGGGAAAAATATATTGATAAACTAAAACAAAAAGGAATTTTCGTGGTGAACTTTGAAGATGTTGGTAGTGGATCAAGAAAAGCAGATCTTTTAATAAACGCTCTATATGAATGGAGCGGAAGAGAAGAAAATGCATTTTTTGGTTATAGATACGAATGTCTCAGAGAGGAATTCTACATGTTTCCAATAAAGGATTCAATTCGGGAAAAAGTAGAAAATATACTTATAACTTTTGGCGGAACAGACCCTTCAAACCTTACAAAAAGAGTAATTAAAATCCTGCCCGACATTCTCCCTGAAGATGTTAGAGTAACAGTAATCACAGGACTCGGGTATAAGCACACTGACGAACTAAAAAACTTAATCGTCAATCTGTCAGAAAAAGGTTATCAGATTGAAATGATAAGTGGTTCCCCGATAATGGCGAAATATATGTTTGAGGCTGATCTAATCATTACCTCAAATGGACGAACAGTATATGAAGCAGTTTCTTCCGCTACCCCCACATTGGTAATAGCCCAGAATCCAAGAGAGATGACCCATACTTTTGCAAAAATCTGCCGTGGTATAAAATTTCTCGGCCTCGCCTCTGAATTAAAAGACAATGAAATCATGCAAGTAGTGAGAGAATTACTCACTGACTATAATAAAAGAAAACAGATGAACACTCTTCTTATCCCCTATGCAAGGGAAATCAGGAAAGGAAGGGAAAGGATAAAAAAACTTATAATTGAAAAATTTGAGGAGTGGAAAGATGCTACCGGAGCCAAAAATAAAAATTGGTAACAGAATAATCATAAAAGAAGATAATACCCCTTACCTCATTGCTGAAATAGGGGTAAATTATTACGATATTGCAAAAAAGGAGAATATTGACTTACTTACTGCAGCCAGACTGATGATTAAAGAAGCTGCGAATGCAGGAGTAGATGCTGTAAAATTCCAGACCTATAAAGCATCTTCCCTTGCATCAAAAAACAGTCCTGCTTACTGGGACACCAGAAAAGAACCTACCCAAAGTCAATATGAACTGTTTAAAAAATACGACAAACTTGATTACGACGACTATGGTCAGCTGGCAGAATATGCCAACAGCCTCAATGTTGATTTTTTCTCAACCCCCTTTGATGAAGAAGCAGTTGATGTTTTGGACAAATTTGTACCAGCATTCAAGGTTGCATCTGCAGATATCACTAACAAACCACTCATAAAAAAAATAGCACACAAGCAAAAACCCGTTATCCTTTCCACAGGAGCTGCAACAATTTCGGAAATATGGGAAGCAGTAAGCTGGATCCTGGAAGAAGGTAACGATCAAATTTCAATACTTCACTGTGTTCTCTCCTATCCAACAGATCCAGGGGACGCTAATCTTGGAGCCATAAGAGAATTGAACAGAATTTTTAAATGGTTTGTTGTGGGCTATTCTGATCACGTCCCTCCTGACCCTGAAATGGAAGTACTTACCACAGCATTTTTACTGGGTGCATCAATAATAGAAAAACACTTTACTCTTGATAAAACCATTCCAGGAAATGACCATTATCACGCCATGGATCCTGAAGATATAAAGAAGTTTCGGGAGAGAATAAAAAAGCTAAAAATGATCATTGGGTATGGAGTGAAAAAACCTCTGGAAGTTGAACAAAACTCAAGAAAGTACGCGAGAAGGAGTATAGTTGCAAAAAGAAAAATCAAAAAAGGAGAAATTATCACTGAAGACAAGATCACAGTAAAAAGGCCAGGGACAGGCATTTCCCCAGTATTCTGGGGGGAAGTAATTGGCAAAAAAGCTTCAAGGGATATTGAGGAAGATGAAATATTACAATGGAATATGCTGGAATAACCCCTATCCCCCATGAATATTCCACCCATCTATGGAAGATACCGCTTCTTTAACTGCTTCAAAAAATGTTGGATGGGATGCAATTACCTTTTCGAATTTATTAACACTAAGACCTTCTGCCAGAGCCATCTGACAGACGTGTATAAACTCCCCTGAACCGCTACCAGCTACATGGAAACCAAGAAGCTTCCTGCTCTCTTTTTCGTAGTAAACTATCACCTTCCCCGATATTTCTCCCTCAGCCAGCGCCCGGCCAGTCCATCTCATCTGGAAATTTGCTCTGCCAAAATTTATCCCTTCCCTTTCAAGATCAACCTTTCTTCTCCCCACCCATGCAATCTCAGGTTCAGTAAAAACCACCCTGGGTACAACATAGGGATCATAGGGCACTGCTTCAGCACCAGTAATTATCTTTACAACCTGCTCAGCGCCAAAGTAGGCTGTATGAGCAAGCATTCCCTTTCCAGTCACATCACCTATTGCAAAATGTCCCGGCATGGATGTCCGCCAGAATTCATCCACTTCTATCCACCCTTCTTTATCCTTATCTATACACTTCCCCTCCCAGCCAGTTGAGGGTCTTCTTCCAAGGGCAACAATTACATCCTCAGTTTCTATTTTACTTTCCGGCGTGATCACCACGAAACCACCTTCAATTCTTTTTATATCCTCAACGGGAGAAGAGAGGTGAAACTTTATCTTTCTCTTTTTGAATTCTCTCTCCAGAATCTTTGAAATGTGAATATCTGTCTGGGGTAAAAGAACCGGCATCATTTCCACAACTTCAACCTCAACTCCAAACCCATTCATCCAGAAAGCAGTCTCAACTCCAATTATTCCTCCTCCAATAATAACCACCTTTTCAGGCAGTTTTTCAAGATCCAGCACTCCCTCTCCAGTCAGGAGATCCCCCCATTTTGCAGGAATAAAAGGGATGGAACCTGTGGCAATCACCACATTTTTGCCCTCAAATACCTCAGATCCAGCCTCAACAACTCCCGGTGAAAGAAGTTTACCACTCCCGTAAACAATGTCTCCGCCCTGCTTTTTTATACTCTTCTCCACAGAGGAGACGAGGGTATCCACAACTTTTCGCTTCTGCAATCTTGCTTTTTCCCAGTTGAGTGAGAGATTATCACCAGAAAAGATACCGAGTTTTCTCAATGAAAGAATCTTTCCATAACTCTTCACCATGGATATATAACTCTTTGCTGGAATACATCCCCTGTTGAGACAAACCCCACCAATTCTGTTTTCCTCAATAAGCAGGACACTCAGCCCCTTTTTGCTTCCAAGCAGAGCAGCTCCATATCCTCCCGGTCCACCACCAATGATTATCAGGTCATACATCCTAACCACCTTTTTTTCATACCATTATAAAGATTTTCACCCTTATCATCAAAAAACTTGCAATTGGTAAAAACTGGTACTATCCTTTTTAAAAAGGGGGAGAGTGATGAAGAGATTTTATCTACTTGTTCTTTTACCACTTTTGTTTGTGTCATCATGTCATCATAAAAAGCATGAAATTCCTGGTACAGTCACATCCAGGGATACCACTCCTCCGGGAGAGGTGAAGAATCTTAAAATTATTTCTCTTGACACTGCCCTTAAGTTAACATGGGAGAATCCTTCAGACACTGACTTAAAGGGGATACTGATTGTAAGAAGGGAGGATCGTTATCCTTCATCCAGTACTTCTGACGGTATTAAGGCTTACTCAGGCAGAATAACTACATCCTTTACAGATGTAAATCTTGTGAATGGAAGGAGATATTACTACCGTGTTTTTACCTATGATAACAGCTTTAATTTCTCAAATGGGGTAACCATCTCTGGCGTTCCCGAACATATAATAAACCCAACAGAAATTCCAGATGTTAAACATCCCCATATCCTGCTTGACAGAAGTCAATTTGGATTCACAGTGGAGTGGACAAAACCGGCAGGAAGCTGGAGATACAAAGTCCAGTTTTCAAATAATCAGGGAACCTGGGATTTCACCACAGGAGGCAACTCCATCCACATTACAGGGGTCCCGGTTACAGTTTTTAATCAGAACTCCATATTAATTCTCACCTGTACCCCAGATTACTCCAGATGCAATGATGGTGTAAAGTTAAGTTTCAATATTCCCTTCGTAACAACTTATCCCGGTAATTTTATCCCGAATGGGTCCATTTCTGAGCCGCAGGAAACAGCCATTATTGAAAAACTCGGAGACGGAATCATTTACACAGGAGGGTCAAATCTCAAATTCATAAAAATTTATCCAGGAGTCACAACCTTCACTGTAACAATGCCACTGAATCAGGAAATTCCCCTCCATGTAGAGGGACTGGTGGATCAGATTTCGGGCAGCAGGGTCATAAATCTCATAACAATGGGTCAGGGAGATCAGATAAACTATCTGAAACTGGAAAGGTGTTCCTACAATGTTTATGGTGATTCAACCACAAATATTTCCGGCATAATACTTGATGAAAGCAGTGAAAATTACAACTGTGCAGATATGGCAATTACAGGCAAATCCACACAGGTTATATTCAGCAGAGAAAACAAATTTTACATACAGGACATTGATCATGGTTCATCCATCCCACGTCTTCTCTATTCAGCAGATACAATCCTCGTTATAAATTACTGCAGAGATTTCGTGGATCTGAACAATTCAGGAAAAACCGTTGTGGAGGAAAGAGACCCGGGTGGAAAATGGTCTTCAATTAATATAATCGACCTTCTCAATCCAGCCGCTGAGAAGACAATCAGTACCTTTCTTTCAGACAATCCGCCAGATATTGATATTGCCACCTATACGGAAAATGGAGATACATACCACCTCATCCTTCTGTCATACACAGACAGCGGCAAATCATCACTCATCCTCTACTACAACAATCCTGCCACAGGAGATGGATGGAAATCATTTGACATAGGAAAGTACATTTACAAATTCAACGATTACCCGGTTTCCTCTTCGGATCTCTACATTGACCCACAATCAAACATCATTTACGCATCAGCCATAACCTCTTCTCAGCAACAGTTTTTCACTGTTAAAAACTATGTAAGCGTGGTACTTTTTACGATAAGTTCTGGAAATGTCAATTTGAACCAGTCAGGTATCAACACAGAATACACCGCATCCACAGCCTTCTTCAATCAGACCGCTATTGAGATGGTTTCACCAGACTATATTTACCTCGTCTCCCTACCTTCATTTTCCTTCTCATTTGAAATTGAAAAATATCAGTTAACCGGGGGAACTTTAGCCACTCCTGTAGGTTCAACTCCGGTGCAGACATACTCCTTTTTCCGTGGCATTGATGATAAATTTATGGAGGGAAACAACACGATTTATTCCATAACCAGCGGTTATCCTTCATCAAAATATACATCATCTGGCCAGGACTTCACAGTGCTTTACCACGAATCAACTCCTTCTGTCATTTATGTAAATAACAACACAGACATTTATGAAAATGGAAACCAGATGTACTCCGGTTCAAGCACAATCTCATATCTGACGGGAGGGGATTATGCGAGCAATCTGCCAATCTTCACCTTTACTGACACAAATGCCATGAGAATGGGGATAAAAAAAGATTCGAACTGGATTTTCACCACACTGGTTAACTCTTCATCAGGTCTGTGTAAAACAGGTTTCACATCATTTTATCCGATCTTCACCACCGACACATTCAAAAACACCATGATGACCTTCTTTGTGAGAAGCAATAACAACAAACTTGAAGCAATCAGGTGGGAGAATAAACTCTTTAACAGATGCATAACATTTTCCTATACGGTTACATCTACCGTTGATCACATGGCCGTAATTTCTGACAGCGGCATTTACTACCTCACCATCAGTCAGCATTCTGGGTCCGGTAGCAGCAGTGATCCAGTTTTCTCAGACCTTCTGGAAATAGGAAGCGATGGCACTCTGATTCAGACAATAAGAATTCCTGATCATGCAACGATGGCTGTTCCGGTCATTAATTCTTACTTTGCAGAAGGAAAATTGATGGTGGTTTATTACAACCCGGCACTGATGGAGCTAAAGGGATACATCCCTGACCTCGATTACACTACACCCCT
>JALSQH010000023.1 GCA_026985515.1 bacterium | reverse complement strand
TTCCATAATGAACTGCTGATTTCTCAATTCACCACCAAATTTCTGTACGGCGGCACCTGCAGCAAGGAAGAAAGCCTTTTTAGCAAGCTCTGTGGCGGTAATCTCATATCCGAGAGGACCACTTTCAGGAGATTTGGTTACATCACCCTGAAGTTCTTTGAATGTATCCTGAACAGGACTCATGAGATCAAGTTCTCCTCTCTGATACCTTCTGAGAAGAGCTGTGGGCAGAAGAAGTCTGTTTATCTCGTTTGTTCCCTCAAAAATTCTGCTTATTCTTGCATCCCTGTACTGCCTTGCAACTTCATATTCCTCGATGAAACCATAACCACCATGGATCTGAACACCATGATCAACAACAATCCCCTGAACCTCAGAACCAAAAACCTTCATTATTGATGCCTCAATCTGATAATCCTCAAATACCTTGGCAGCCTGCTTCGTGTACTCTTCAGTGCCTTTCTCATACTGAGCAAGGGAAGAATCGTAGAGACCGGACAATCTGTAAGCCATAGATTCAAGCACATATGTGAGTGTTGCCATATCTGCAAATTTCCTTCTTATCATCCCGAACACTGAAATAGGAACACCGAACTGCTTTCTCTGGTTTGCATATTCAGCTGCAACCTTAATAACCCTCTTTGAAACACCAAGAGCAGCTATACCCAGTTTAAACCTGCCCACATCAAGAATATTGAGGGCAGATTTGTGACCCTTACCTATTTCACCAAGTACATTTTCAACAGGTACTTTTACATCCTCAAGAATGAGTGACCTCGTGGAGGAACCTCTGATCCCCATCTTATTTTCTTCAGCGCCAGTTTTAACTCCAAAATCCCTCTCCACAATAAATGCAGTAAACTTTTCACCATCAACCTGCGCATAAACGATAAAAACATCCGCAAAACCGGAGTTTGTTATAAACTGTTTCTCTCCATTCAGAATATAATATTTTCCATCAGGAGATAAAACAGCTTTAGTTTTTGCATGAAGGGCATCGGAACCATAACCCGTTTCAGTCAAAGCATAGGCCGCAATCCACTCACCTGTTGCAAGTTTTGGAAGATACTTCTCCTTTTGCTCCTTCGTACCAAAATGCACAATTGGAAGGGTTCCTATACCGGTGTGTGCCATAAGAGTTACTGCAAAAGACTGAATTGGAGCAACCTTTTCAGAAACAACCATGGAAGAGGTCTTATCAAGGCCAAGTCCTCCGTACTCCTCCGGAATATCAATCATAAGAAGACCAAGTTCACCAGCTTTTTTCAACAGTATCGGTTCAAGTTCCAGCTTTTTCTCCTCATCTTCAAGTTCCTCCCAGAGAGGCCTGACCTCCTTTTCCAGGAAATCCTCGGCTGTTTTACCTATGGCCTTCTGCTCCTCATTTAAATCCTCAACGGTAAAGATCCTGCTGGAACCCACCTTCTCAAGCAACCAGTGGGCACCCTGTTTTACATCTGACATTTAATACCTCCTCTTCAATAGTTTACAATGGTCGGGGTGAGAGGATTTGAACCTCCGACACCCGCGTCCCGAACGCGGTGCTCTACCATGCTGAGCTACACCCCGAAGCCACTTAAATTATACATTAAAGCGGTGTTAAGTCAAACTGATTGACACCATAATTGTTTCTAAATATAATGTATTCAGTACATTTTCCAATAGGAGGTATCCAGTTATGGCAAGAGTAGCAATTAACGGTTTCGGAAGAATAGGAAGGTGTTTTTTCAGAGCATCATTTGAAAAAGCGGATTTTGAAATTGTTGCTATCAACGACATAACTGATCCTGCCACCCTGGCTCACCTTTTAAAGTATGATTCTGTTCATGGGATTTATCCATTTGATGTGGAAGCAGGAGAAGATTACATTGTTGTGAATGGTAAAAAAATTAAAATCTATGCGGAGAGGGATCCGGAAAATCTTCCATGGAAAGAGCTTGAGATTGAGATTGTTGTGGAAAGCACAGGGCTCTTCAGAGCAAAGGAAAAAGCTTCAAAGCATCTCAAGGCAGGAGCAAAAAGGGTGGTAATAAGTGCCCCCGCAGATGGTCCCGATATAACTGTGGTGATGGGAGTCAACCATCATCTCCTTGATTCTGAAAAGCACTTCATAATCTCCAACGCCTCATGCACAACCAATTCCCTTGCTCCCATGGTAAAGGTTCTTCATGAAAAATTTGGGATAAGACATGGACTTATGACAACCGTACACTCATACACCAATGATCAGAGACTTCTCGATCTCCCACATAAAGACCTGAGAAGAGCACGGGCAGCAGCTCAGAATATCATTCCCACCACAACAGGGGCTGCAAAGGCAATAGGTCTTGTCATTCCTGACCTTGCCGGGAAATTGCATGGAATTTCCATAAGGGTTCCCACAGCCAATGTCTCCATAACAGATTTAACAGTTGAACTTGAAAGAGAAACGACGCCTGAAGAGATCAATGCTGCTATGAAGGAAGCTTCGGAGACTTATCTAAAAGGAATTATGCAGTACTGTGAAAAACCTCTTGTCAGCCATGACTTCAACGGCAATCCACATTCAGTTATATTTGACTCCCTTGAAACTGCAGTAATTGATGGGACAATGGCAAAGGTAATGGGATGGTACGACAATGAATGGGGATACTCCAACAGGTTAAAAGACCTTATTGAATATCTGCTCAAACTGTAAAACAATTTCCAGGGGGAGAACGGATGAGATATGTAGATGAGCTGGAGTTGAGGGGGAAAAGGGTTTTTCTCAGAGTAGACTACAATGTTCCAATTGAAAATGGGAAAGTTGTGGATGATACCAGGATCAGGAGAAGTCTTGAAACATTAAAATTCATACTGGAAAATGGTGGAATTCCAGTCGTAGCATCTCATCTGGGAAGACCCAGGGGGAAAGTAGTTCCAGAACTCTCCATGAAACCAGTGGCTGAAAAGCTAAAAGAATTGCTTCCGGAATACAGGATTATCTTCTCTGATTCAATTTTCAGGGAAGACCTCATAAAACAGGCTGAAAAACTAAAGGAAGGAGAAATTCTCCTCACTGAAAATCTAAGATTTCACCCTGGAGAGGAAAAAAATGATTCTGAATTTGCCAGATTTCTTTCAAGGCTTGGAGAAATTTATGTGAACGATGCCTTCGGAGTCGTTCATAGAGCTCATGCATCTGTCGCCGCGTTACCTCGCCTCTACCCACCTGAAAGGAGAGCAGCAGGATTCCTCATCAAAAAAGAGATGACCTATCTGAGGGATGCAGTGAAATCTCCCAGGAGACCCTTCGTACTTCTTCTTGGTGGTGCCAAGGTGGAAGACAAAATTCCCATCATTACAAATCTCCTCAACAAAATAGATAGTCTGCTGATTGGCGGTGCAATGGCATACACCTTCATGTGGGTGAGAGGAATTCCTGTGGGAAAAAGCAGAGTGGAGGAGGAGAAGGCATCTGTTACAAGAGAAATTTTAAGAAAGATAAGGGAAAAGGGGATAAATTTTGAACTTCCCGTTGACCACTACTGTGGGAGAGAATTTGATAAAAATACCGAAAAAATATATGTTTCATCCCCTGAAATACCCGATGATTTAATAGGTCTTGATATTGGACCGGAAACTGTAAAACTCTTCTCCAAGTACATAAAAGAAGCAGGAACACTCATCTGGAACGGTCCAATGGGTGTTTTTGAATGGGAACAATTTGCAGAGGGTACAATGGGCGTTGCAAGGGCCGTGGCAGAGTCTCCGGGTGTGACAATTGTGGGTGGAGGAGATTCAGTTTCAGCCGTAAATAAGGCAGGAGTTGCTGAAAAAATAAAGCACATAACTACGGGTGGAGGCGCTTCATTAGAATTTCTTGGTGGGAAGGAGCTTCCTGGATTAAAGGCTCTGGAGGAGGAATAAATGAGAGAGTTAATTGCAGGTAACTGGAAGATGAATATGACAAGAAAAGAAATAGATTCCTTCTTCGAGGAATTTCTGAGAATGGTTCCATACCTGCCCAACGAGAGAGAGGTGGCAATAATACCACCATTTGTTTACATCCCATATGTATCTGAAAAGTTAAAAGGAACCACTATCAATTATGGAGCACAGAATCTCTTTTACGAAGAAAAAGGAGCTTTCACAGGCGAAGTATCTGCAGAGATGCTGAAGGATCTGGGATGCACATATGTTATAATTGGCCACTCAGAAAGGAGAAAATATTTCTGCGAAACAGACGAAACAGTTAACAGAAAAATCAAGGCGGCTCTTGGAAAAGGGCTCACCCCAATTGTATGTGTGGGAGAAACTCTGGAAGAAAGGGAAAGTGGAAAAACTTTTGAAATTATTGAAGGTCAGATTAGAAAGGGACTGGATGGAGTGGAATTAAGTGAACCTGAGAGGTTAGTCATTGCCTATGAACCTGTATGGGCAATTGGAACAGGGAAAACTGCCACACCACAGCAGGCGGAAGAGGTGCATGCTTTTATCAGAAAACTCTTAAAGGAAAAGTTTGGGGAGATATCAAAAGATATCAGAATCCTTTATGGTGGGAGTGTTAAACCTGAAAATGCCGCCGGTCTGATGGAAATGGAAAACATAAATGGAGCACTGGTGGGAGGAGCCAGTCTCGATCCCGTGAGTTTCTACAGGATAATTCGATACGATAGTGGAGGATAAAAATGATAACTTTTCTCACAATTCTTGAAATTTTTATTGCAATTTTTCTTATCGTCGTAATTCTCCTTCAAAGCGGAAAAGGATCTGAACTTGGAGTATCTTTTGGAGCAGGTGCAAGTCAGACTATTTTCGGAGGAGCTGGTGCCGGCAATTTCCTCACAAAGACAACGGCTGTTCTTGCCACCCTCTTCTTCATCAATGCCTTTGCAATAAGCATGCTTGTCTCCAAACAGAGGTCGGGATCAATTTTTACGAGAGAAAAGGCTCCCATAGTAAACACAGTTAAGACACATTCTGGAAAAACCACATCCCCTGAGGGATCCAGCTCTCATAATGAAAATAGGGCCAGACATCCTTCAAGTACAGAAGGAAAATAAAGAAAAAGGAGGGGTATAAGATGAGGTGGGTAAAATACCTGACTTTTGTGATTATAATTTCAGCATTAATCTTATCCTCCT
>JALSQH010000022.1 GCA_026985515.1 bacterium | reverse complement strand
TCTGCGTATTTTTTCAATTTCTGAAGAGCCTCTTTACTGCTTCTCAGATCTATTTTTGTTTCCTTGTAAAATGTCTCTGAAAGATAGTCAATTATCCTGTCATCAAAATCATCCCCGCCGAGATAATCATCTCCGGCGGTGCTTACCACCTCAAAAACATCATTTTTGATACTCAGGACAGATACATCAAATGTTCCCCCACCTAAATCAAATATAACAACTTTCTGTTCCAGTCCCTTCCCGAAGCCATAGGCAAGAGCTGCTGCTGTGGGTTCGTTAATTATTTTCAGCACTTCGAGACCTGCTATTTCTCCTGCATCTTTTGTTGATTGTCTCTGGCTATCACTGAAATGAGCAGGGACAGTTATTACGGCATGCGTTACCTCATCCTGAAGAAACTCCTCAGCCATTTTCTTGAGTTCCTTAAGTATTAGAGCAGAAATTTCCTCTGGACTGAACAGCTGTCCATCAATTTCAATTCTTACGCCCTGGTTTGGACCTTCAACAATTTTATAGGGCATGACCGCTCTTGCTTTTTTTACCTCTCTCTGAAAAAATTTTCTCCCTATCAGCCTCTTGACAGAGTAAACTGTGTGGGTCGGGTCAATTATCAATCTATCCTTTGCCTCTGTTCCAACTATCACTCTGTCCTTTCCGAGAAAGGAAACAACAGAGGGTATTATCATTTCCCCTTTTTTATTGGGAATTACTGTGGGCTCACCATCAATTACTGTGGCAACAATACTTGTTGTTGTCCCGAGATCTATTCCAACAACTCTTCCCATTTGTACCCCCTATAAAACCCTTTTTTAAATTTTATCATAAAGGGGTGTAAAATCAAAAAAAAGCCCGGGGAAAATTCCCCAGGCTCTGGACTCCCGAATGTGATCTGAAGTTGTTAGAATTAGTACATATCCATTCCACCACCGGGCATGCCAGGTGTACCTTCTTTCTTCTCAGGTTTTTCTGCAATCATTGCCTCGGTGGTGATCATCAGTGAAGCAACGCTTGCAGCATTCTGGAGAGCAATCCTTACAACTTTGGTAGGATCAATTACGCCAAATTCGTAGAGGTCGCCAAATCTATCATTGGCGGCGTCGTAACCGAAGGAACCTTCCCCTTCTTTCACCTTTGCAACGATGACAGCACCATCTTTACCGGCATTCTCGGCAATCTGTCTCAGTGGCTCCTCTATAGCCCTCTTAACTATCTTTATACCCGCTTCAACCTCGGGATCCTCCTCTTTGAGATTGTCAAGTGCCTTTTGAGCCCTTATCAGTGCTACACCGCCCCCGGGTACGATTCCCTCTTCCCTTGCAGCTTTAGTTGCGTGAAGCGCATCTTCAACCCTTGCCTTCTTCTCTTTCATTTCAACTTCTGTTGCTGCACCAACTTTAATGACTGCTACACCGCCCACCAGTTTAGCCAGTCTCTCCTGGAGCTTCTCTCTGTCGTAATCAGAGGTGGTTTCTTCAATCTGTTTTCTGATCTGATTGATTCTTGCCTGAATGGCTTCTTTGCTACCAGCACCATCAATAATGGTGGTGTTATCCTTATCAATGACTACCCTTTTTGCTCTACCAAGGTCAGCAAGCGTTACATTTTCAAGCTTGATACCCAATTCCTCGGAAATGACCTGACCACCAGTGAGGATGGCGATATCTTTGAGCATCTCTTTTCTTCTGTCACCAAAGCCAGGTGCTTTAACTGCGGCGCACTGGAGGGTTCCTCTTATCTTGTTAACAACAAGTGTTGCTAAAGCCTCACCTTCAACATCCTCAGCTATTACAAGTATTGGTTTTCCTTCCCTGGCTACGGCTTCAAGTATTGGAAGGAGATCTCTCATGGAGCTGATCTTCTTTTCAGAAATGAGAATGTATGGGTCTTCTAACACAACTTCCATTCTTTCAGAATCTGTTACAAAGTAGGGGCTGAGAAATCCTCTGTCAAACTGCATACCTTCAACAACTTCAAGAGTGGTCTCCAGTCCTTTAGCTTCTTCGACAGTTATAACACCCTCTTTTCCAACTTTCTCCATAGCTTCAGCAAGAAGTTCTCCTATTTCAGGGTCGTTGTTCGCTGAAATGGTACCAACCTGAGCTATCTCTTTTTTGGTATCACAGGATTTGCTGATTTTTTTCAGTTCTTCAACAACTGCGTCAACTGCTTTATCTATACCCCTTTTCAGTGACATGGGATTCATTCCAGCTGCCACAAGTTTTCTACCCTCTTTGTAAATTGCCTGAGCAAGAACCGTTGCTGTTGTGGTACCATCACCGGCAACATCAGATGTTTTGCTTGCAACTTCCTTGACCATCTGGGCACCCATGTTTTCAAATTTGTCTTCAAGTTCAATCTCCTTAGCCACAGTCACACCATCCTTTGTCACCAGAGGTGCCCCAAAAGTTTTTTCAATGGTTACATTTCTACCTCTTGGTCCCAGTGTTACTTTTACTGCATTTGCCAGAATGTCAACTCCTCTTGCAATAGCGTTTCTTGCATCTTCACCAAATTTCAGTTCCTTAGCTGGCATACTCTTACCTCCTTTTGTTGGTTTTTTATTATCACTCTCCTCTGATGAGTGCTAATTTTTTAAATTATTTTAACCATCACTTTTCAAAAATCAAGAGGGTTACGGGAAATTTTCTTGATTGGAGCTAAAATTTAAATGTGAAATTGATCCCTGGGAGAAATCTATCAGAGCTTGGAAGACCTGTTTTTATCTCAATTAAATGATTGAAGTTTTCCTTTTCCTTAATATATTCCCACTTTTTCCATTTTCTTATCAGATTCATCCTGCATGTGGAGGTGACTGCACCGTAAATGTTACCAGCGTAAAAGAGAATTGTTAATGTAAGAGTAAGAGGAAAGAAGGAGGAATTTCTTGAATACAAATACCATGTTCCTCCGCCAAGAGCAGATATTACAAGAAATGTGAAAATGCCATTCCCAGGTAATCCTGCGTACCACTGACCTGCACCAGGAATTACTGCTGAAAGGATTCCTGCAAGAAGAGGTGACCTGTCTTCATCTGAAGGTGAAAGTAAAATTTTTTCCCTTTCTTTTAAAAGATTAGATATCTTTTTTCCATCGGGAAGAGTAGATACAGTTATCAGAAAAGGATATACCGAAGAAAAATCACCCTTTGTCAGAAGAAGTTTTGTTTTTATTAGCAGCCACTCCCTTTCATGTCCTGAAATCAGTTCGCCATGAAGCTTTGAAAAATTACTCCATTCTTTCAAACCTTCATCAATATGGCCTGAAAGCTGATAGAGACGCAGTATCTCTTTTTCTATGGAAAACCATCTTTCTCTGGGAGAATTCCACTGTATCCTTCTCAGTTCACCAATTGCACGATAGTAATCCCCTTCCTGAAGCAGCCATTTGTAAAAGCTGAAATTATGACTTCCAGAAATTAGATCAGCGGAAGCAAAAAAGGGAAAAATGATCAATATTAGGATAAAAGGGGGAGCAGAGCTCCCCATAGTTTTTCTACTCAGTGACAACATAGGCAGGTGTAAAATGAGGAGTCAGCATGCTGTCCTCATCTTCATCATAATCCTCATCTTCTTCATCTTCATCCTCGTCGTAGTGTCTCCTATGGCGTCTGTAGTGTCTTGCCTTTTTGAGTCCAAGCTTGTATGCATCGCCAATCTGCCAGATCCAGAAGACGATAGCTATCAGATCAAGAATACAACCGGCATAATATATATAGACACCCATAATACCCGCAACGATCTCCAGTACAATAAATCCAAGAAAAATCATTGCTCCTCTACCGATGTATCCAAGGTATACTTGTCCTAACCCTGGTATTATTACTGACAAAATTGCAGCAATTATAGCAGAAGAATCATCTGCAGCTTCATAATAATCAACCTGTTGAACTATACCTGCTTCCCTGGCATGAAGAGCTGGTATGACAGGGTAAGCCGTTAAAGAAATTGCTGCAACAATTGCCAGAGCAGTAAAAAACTTTTTCATGGAAACACCTCCTTATTTTTTGTTTTTTTCTCCCCAAATTGTTACTGGTTATCATACCATTATTGTGTTAAACTTGCAAGTTATGTAATTATGTGAAGAATATGTGGTGATAAAAGCATGAATTTCAAGGTAATTTTTCCAGTTGTTTTATTTTTGTTCATGTGTGAAAATCTTTTTCCCTCTGAATTTTTTCTGCAAACATCATACACTAATTCTGAAGTTTATTATAATTCTACATCTTCAGTAACTTTTCTTGATTTTCATCTCTACAGATCAGAAAGAGGTGAACCATACTTCGAAGGTTCAGGGAATCATCGTGTCTACTCTGGAAATTACTTCTTTCTGATAGGTGTAACTACTGGCAAAAACAAAAGTTATTTTGAAACTGGCATGGGAATGAGAAAAGATTATCTAACAATTTACACGGGAACGTTGTTTTCAGAAGAAAACATACTCATCCATGAAAGAATTCTTTTCACACCTCTAAAAGGGCTGAAAATTGCTTATTTATTTTTTCATACATCTGAAAAAGTTACTGGAAAATTATTGAGAATAAGATTTAATGAAAAATTCACTTTAAGCAGTAATGCTTCCATGAAAAATTATGTTGTTTTTTCTCTTTCCAGAGGTTTTATTCCTGCTCCTCTAATATATTTTCACATTGGAGGCTATCCTTTTATGAAAGCTTTTAAGCAGGATTATGATATTCTGACCAGTTATTTTTACGCTACCAGTGAATTTTATTTCAACCTTCCTCCTTCAGGTACATTTTTGAAAATTTTTGTGGAAGGTGTTGATAAGTTTCCAGTATTACTGATTGATGGTGGAATGAGCCTCCTTGTGAAGTTAACAGGACTGAGCATCGAAGCTGGTTATGGGATTGGTAGTAATTGTGGTAGAATTTTTTTCAACCTGAAAACAGGAGTGGGTTTTTGAGGAGGTTGCTTCTCTGTTATATTTTGATTTTTGCTGTTTCCACAGGTTTGATTTATGGATCAGAAGGTGGGCTGTGGCCATTCAGTCCTGCACATACACAGGAAAGTAGAATGCCAGGCCTCGAAAAATTCCCTGTTTTTTCCATGTTACTTAAATTTTATCACTTTTACATATCTCCCAACGATTTCTCTCAG
>JALSQH010000021.1 GCA_026985515.1 bacterium | reverse complement strand
TGAAGAAATCCATTTTCTTCCGTATCTTTTCAAGTTTCAGTCTTATTATCGTGGGACTCGCTTTTCTCATCTTCGTCTTTTCTTTCACAACCATAAAAAATCATTACATAGAAACTCTCCAGAACAATCTCAAGAAAATTAACATATCTCTGCAATCAGAGCTCAAGAGCCTTCTGAGTAAGAAAAATCCGGCAATCATCGATACCTGGGCAAAACTTATGGGAAGAAAGCTAAAAATTAGAATAACAGTGATCGGACCAGATGGAAAGGTCCTGGGAGATACATATAAAAATCCACTTATTATGGAAAACCACAGAAATAGACCAGAAATAGTCGGAGCTCTCAGTAAGGGTGAAGGAAGGTCTGTAAGATTTAGTGCAACGATGCAGAGGAGAATGATCTATGTTGCAATGCCAGTGTACCTCAACCACAGAATAGCTGCCATTATCAGAACAAGCATATTTGTAAGTGATGTAGACACACTTCTCCAGAACCTTTTAAAGAAAATGCTTGTAATAACAATAGCTTTACTTACTCTTTCACTTCTCGGAGCGTATTTTTTTTCTCAAAGTATTTCTTCGCCTATTAAAGAAGTACTTGATGCCTCGACAAAAATTGCCAGCGGGAATTTTAACATTAGAGTTTCAGTTAAATCTGAGGATGAAATCGGCGAGTTATCACGAAGCTTTAATATCATGGCTGATAAACTGGAAGAATTATTTGAATCGCTTCAACAGAGGGAGGAAGAGTTGAGAAACATAATTTCTTCTCTAAAAGAAGGACTCTGCGTCATAAATGATGAAGGAAAAATAACTCTTACAAATAAAAGTCTTACTGGTATCATTGACTCCACTCCTGAGGAAAAATACTGGTGGGAGGTATTAAAAGATCCAAAGCTAAAGGAATTTATTGAAAAGACACTCACCAATCAATCTGAAAATGTCGAAGAATTGAAAATAAAAGACAGATATTACATTGTCAGTTCCTCTTTTCTGCCCATGAAAAAGGAAACAATTTTTGTTTTTCATGACATTACTGATCTCAAACGTCTTGAAATTATTAAACGTGACTTTGTAACCAATGTTTCACACGAATTAAGAACTCCACTGACAGCCATCAAAGGCTATCTGGAAACTGTTGAAGAAGAAGTGAAAGACGAGGATATCAAGACTTACATTCATATTGTTATGAAACATACAGACAGGTTAATTAATATCGTTAAAGATCTTCTTGTTCTTTCCCAGCTTGAAGAGGAGAAAGAAATGCTCAGTGAAGATAAAGAAAAAATAGATCTCAAAGAACTGGCTGACCATGTTATAAAAATTTTTAAACCCAAAGCGGAGGAAAAGGGGTTATACATAAAATTAAAAGCAGAAGGAAATACATACTTTGCCGGAGACCCTTTCAAACTTGAACAGCTGCTTATAAACTTAATTGATAATGCAATTAAATATACGGAGAAGGGAGGTGTTACCATAAAAATCACAGGTCTCGATGATATCCATATCGAAGTATCAGACACCGGAATAGGGATTGAGGAAAAACATATTCCGAG
This sequence comes from bacterium, assembly GCA_026985515.1. Taxonomy (GTDB): domain Bacteria; phylum JALSQH01; class JALSQH01; order JALSQH01; family JALSQH01; genus JALSQH01. Next base: position 3,577 of record JALSQH010000021.1, on the reverse strand, counting down.
ACTTTTTGAGAGATTCTATGTGGTCAATAAATCTCATTCCAGAAAACTGGGGGGAACGGGGCTTGGATTATCAATTGTAAAACATATTGTTCTTCTCTACGATGGAAAAATTGATGTAAAATCGAAACCTGGAAAAGGAACAACCTTCACAATCACCCTTCCTCGCAATCCAACTAATTGAAACCCTTTGTTTTTCTTCTTAACAAAAATTTAACAAAAAATTTATTTTTATTTAACATTTCTATCTTAAAGTAAAGGTGAAAATCAAAAAAGGAGGAAAAAATGAAACTGAAAAGTACAAAATGGCTGGTGATTATGGCACTGTTTATCTTCAATGTTAACCTTCAAGCGAGCAATACTTATCCAGACGCTTCAAGCAGAGAAACAAAAGGAAAAAATATCAGCAAAATTTTTAAAATCAAAGGAGATCTCAGGATACGCTATCAGTGGGAGAAAAAGAAAAACAAAAAAAGCAGAGAAAGGGAAAGAATAAGATTCAGACTTGGGTTTAAAACTTACAAAATCAAAAATTTTATAATTGGTGCTGGAATCGCTTCGGGAAATGGGGACCCCAGATCAACCAATGTCACTCTTACCAATTCCTTCAGTATGAAAGATATAAAAATCAATTATGCCTATGCAGAATACAGAGGGATCCCCTACATCAATTTATGGGCAGGTAAATATGAAGGTATCAAAAAGGCAATATGGACAACCTCTGATCTCATATGGGATTCCGATTTAACACCTGAAGGAGCAGGGCTGAGGGGAGAATATTCCTTGAAACAAGCCTCACTTTTCACCAACGCGGGATTCTGGATCATCGAGGAAAGGAAAAATGGTGCTGATTCGAATATTACCTATATCCAATTGGGTGGGAAGGTAACCACTGGAGGATTCTCACTTGCCACAGGAATTTCATACTTTGACTCTCATTCCGTAAAGGGATACTCTCTTCAGTTTACTTCGGAGACAAATTCATATACACCCGATAAGAAACTGCTCTACGACTACAATACCATTGAAGCAAATATGCAATTAAAAATGAAAAACCTGATTTCGGCAACCCCCTGCATTGCTCTTTTTGGCACATATGTGAGAAATCTGGCTGTTTCTCAAAATTCCACAGGCTATCTCGCAGGATTCAAAATGGGATATGAAAAACTGAAAAGAGGAGGCAAATGGCAGTTCAAAATCATGTACAGGTATCTTGAAAAGGATGCATGGCTTGACATTTTCCCTGACTCAGATGCTTACGGTGGAAAAACTGGAGTTAAAGGTTATGAGGCGGAAGGGAAAATTATGCTTATCAGAGGTCTGCTCCTGGGAATTGATTATTACTTGATGAGACCCATTGAAACACCTTCCTACCAGAATCTGATTCAGGTTGATCTTGTATGGAAAATTTAACAAAAAGGAGGAGAAAACAATGAAAAAAATATCTTTAATTCTAACGCTTCTTTTAATTTTCACAGGTTACAATCTTAATGCGGGTGAACTAACAGGTGCAGGAGCAACTTTCCCCTACCCCTTTTACTCAAAAGTGTTCTATGAATTTTACAGACAAACAGGAATAAGGGTAAATTATCAGGCAATAGGTTCTGGGGGTGGGATCAGACAACTGAGAGCTAAAACAGTTGACTTTGGTGCATCTGATGCTTTTCTGAGCAATGAAGAACTAAAGAAATTCGAATCACCAGTAGTTCACATTCCAACATGTGCCGGTGCAGTAGTACTTACCTATAACCTGCCAGGCAATCCCCAGATCAAACTTACACCTGAGGTCATCGCTGGAATTTTTCTTGGGAAAATAACAAAGTGGAATGATACACGCATAAAAAAGATAAATCCAGATGTTAACCTTCCTCCTATGAAAATCGTTGTTGTACACAGATCAGATGGTAGCGGTACAACATTCATATTTTCAGATTACCTCACAAAAATAAGCAAAGAATGGGCAAAAAAGGTGGGAAGAGGAAAATCACTTAACTGGCCCACCGGAATAGGTGCAAAAGGAAATCCTGGGGTCGCTGGTTTGATCAGACAGATTCCGGGATCAATTGGGTATGTTGAATTAATATATGCCATCCAGAACCACATGCCTGCGGCACTGATCCAGAACAAACATGGTAATTTCATAAAACCGTCCATTAAAAGTGTTACCATGGCATCAAATGTTCCTCTCCCGGATGATATGAGAGTTTCGCTCACAAACACAGATGCCCCTGATGGCTATCCCATTTCAGGCTTTACATGGCTACTGGTTTACAGGGATTTATCAACAAATATTAAAACAAAGGAAAAAGCACAATCACTTGTTAAACTTCTCTGGTTTACAATTCATGAAGGGCAAAAATATGCAACTCCTCTTCACTATGCCCCCCTTTCACCATCAGCAAAATTAAAAGCTGAGAAACTGATCAGGAGCTTAACATTTAAAGGAGTGAAGATACTGAAATGAAACCTGAGCGGAGTTTTAGTGACACCCTTTTTAAAATACTATTATGGGGAGGGGCTATTTTCTTTTTAGCTATTGTTATGATCAGTTTTTTCTTCCTTTTCAAAGGAAGTTTACTCTCCCTGAAGAAATTTGGTATCCACTTCATTACGGGAACTATATGGGATCCAGCAACAGATAAATTCGGAATGCTACCATTTCTAATCGGGACACTGGTAACATCTGTTCTTTCACTGCTCATATCTATTCCTTTTTCACTCTCCTTGGGAATATTTTCAGGAGTTTTTTATACAAACGGTAAAATCAGTGAAATCATAAACACATTATCTGATCTCATCGCAGGCATACCCTCTGTAATCTTTGGTTTCTGGGGGCTACTTTTTATTGTACCGCTAATCCAGAAAATGGAAATAAAATTTGGTCTTATTCCCTACGGTACTGGAATATTGACCGCATCTATTCTTCTCTCAATAATGATAATTCCATATTCCTCTTCAATGATAAGAGAGGTTGTAAGGCTTGTACCGGTCGAGTTAATTGAAGCAGGTTACTCCACGGGCGCAACCAGATATGAGGTCATAAAAAAAATCGTTATTCCATATGCAAGATCTGGTATTATTGCAGGAATAATGCTCGCCTTTGGAAGAGCATTTGGTGAAACAATGGCAGTTACAATGGTCATAGGCAATTCAAACCAGATTCCAACATCAATTTTTAGCCCTGGAAACACCATGGCATCTGTTATTGCCAACGAATTTACCGAAGCAACGAAAGATATTCATCTCAGTGCCCTGATACAGATCGGACTATGGCTTTTTATTTTTACCTTTATCTTTAATCTCATAGGTCAATTAATAATTGAAAAAACGAGTGCCTGGAAATGAGCGAAAGAAAAAGGATTTTGAAAGAGAAATTTTTTACTCTTCTTGTAGTAATTACAGTTGTGTTATCACTGGTGCCACTGTTTTTTATTCTCATTCAGATAATTGAAAAAGGAATAAAGGCATTCAATCTATCCATACTCACCCACATTCCTGCACCTCCCGGAGTAAAGGGAGGCGGAATATTAAATTCAATTACAGGTAGCATCATACTTGTTTTCCTCTCAGCAATATGGGC
>JALSQH010000020.1 GCA_026985515.1 bacterium | reverse complement strand
CCTTCCCTTCTTCAACTCCACCACAAATCTCATGGCAGGTCCATGGGTCTGGAGGAAATTCTCACCGCCCGCAGGTGTATCCCCAACATCCACGGTAAAATCTCCTCCATCATTTGGATATGGTCCTCTCGTTTTGAAAATAAATGGATTTAGAAAAATTGCCTGATGCAGTGCACCCCATCTGTAGTACTCCAGATCGGTAGTTGAGAACTTTGATTTCAAAAAGCTTAACGTCTCAATCAGGGATCTGATGGCAATATCGGTGATATCCTCAGTTACACCGGTTGTGTAAAGATCATCAAAAACCCTGCTGTAACCCAGAGACGGATCATATGTGGGAGAATCTGTTACAGATGTAGCTGTGAGTAGATAGTAAACCACCTGTGCTCCCTTTTCATTCCCTGGACATGGGATGTTGTAAAAATTACATTCATCACTGATTGTATCCTTAATAAATCTCTTCACCCAGACATGAAAAAGAGTGGCTACCACACTTTCTCTGATTTGATCATCGCTGAACTGCCTCACACCAAAGGGATCAGAAGTCGCGGTAGGGGTGGTAAAATGCCAGTTCTTCAGGTAATATAATGCCTGTTTCAGTTGAGCAGATACGCGGGGATCGAGAGAATCTATCTTTCTTTTTGCTTCATCATTTTCAACATACTTTAGCAGGTGAGAGAGAAAATATTTTCCAAAAAGGCTGAAATTATCACTCTGAACTCTCTTAACATAATCGAAATCTATCAAATTATTTTTCAGCCCCTCTTCCAGAAGCTGCGTGATTCTTCCCTCTCTGAAGCCAATATCATCCTGATAGTAAAGATAGTATCTGTAGGGATAAGTACAGGGACTGCTAACATATTTCGCAAAAGAAAAAGCATTCCATCCGGTGGTTTCTCCTATCTGATCATTATTGGCGGTGCAGATGAATCCCCTCTCTTCGTAAAGGCTTATATCTTCGGGAGTTGTTACCTGTGGAAGCTGATCATCTGGAATACGTCCCTTCCACTCACACCAGCCTGTCCCATCCATTATCATCCATGGTATGCATCCTCTGGGTCTGATGGGAACATAGGCATGGGGGTAATAGCCTATATGACCATCAACATCAGCATAAACAAAATTCTGTGCTCCCACTTCAAAATTATCCACAGCCCTTTTGAAATCCTCGAAATTCTCGGCTCTATCAAGGAGGAAAAAAGCCTTGGCTTCGTTGGAGGGTTGCATTCCCGTCCACTTCAGTGATACTGCCTTTAAACTACCAGCTCCACCCGAAGGAATGGAAATAAATAGACCCACCGCAGAAGGAATGTTGTCAAGAAAAATCACCGGACCATGTCTGGCAATATAGGGAATGGATATTTTTTCCTCGGTAAAACCCTCTTCCGGGTAATTCCTTATTTTTATCCGGTCAGTAAAAATACTCACTGGCACCACATACTCATTCTTTTCACACACATGATTTCTGTTTAGATCATCACATGAAAACAATTTACCTGATGACTCCGTTATTTCTTCAGCGTAAATATCTGAGACATCATACCCCACCACCGTTACTCCCCAGGCTATTTTCTCATTGTGCCCTACAATTACACCGGGAGTACCTGAAAAGGTAACTCCTGCAACATTTCCTTTTCCCTCTTTTCCATTCCACATAAGATGAAATTCGTAAAAGATAGGTGGTGTCATAAGTTGCAGATGAGGGTCATTTGCAAGATAAGCATATCCGGTTTTACTCTTTTCACCGGAAACCACAAAATTGTTGCTTCCCCAATCCTTCAATGACCTGAAGAACATTTCCCTGAGATCTTTAAGCAAATTGAAAATCGGGAGAAGTCTATCTGGACTTACCTGTGGATATTTCTTATTCTCAGATAAGAAATTATAAAATGTTGGGAAATAACTCCCGGGAGCCAAACTCCAGTGATTTTGAAGGAAAAAGGGAAGTGTGACACTTCTATCAACGGGTCTTGGATCAAGGAGAGCCATTAAAAATTCAGGGTCGCGATCCTTCAGTGAAGTGTACCAGATGGTATTTTCAAACTCTGAGTCAAAGGTCTCAGAAAGAGTAAAAGTGAACAATCTCGCCACAGCAAGAATATCCCTCACCTCCCAGTATGGTATATCAGATGGTTTTATTTCAAAAAGTTTGTATTCGGGAGGGAAATATAAATTTTCTCCATTTTTCAGACGCCTTAGATAAAGATTTATTCCCTCAACAAAGCTTCTGAAAAATTTTAATGTCATTTCATCATCAGGATCAGAGCTATTCTCCATCTGCTTCAGTAACAAATCATAGACCTTCTCACCATCAGGGGCAGTGAATATTGCTCTAATGAAGGCATCAAGAGAAGGAGTAATCCCCGCAAAATCCCCCAGCAATTCGGAAAGCCGACCCATAGCCATTCTCCGGAAAACATCCATAATGAATAATCTCTCCCTTGCAGAAATATACCCCTGAACCTTCACAACATCGTAGATATTCTCTCCATAAATGTGAGGGATCATATAGTGATCATAATACACCCTGACTGGATGGGAAAGACCTGGAAAGGTGAAAACCTTTTCATTTTTTCTTGATGTTGTACTGCAGGATGCCAGCAGAATCAAAAGAAAAAGTGAAACAAATTTCTTCATCCTGAACCTCCTGTTATAGCAGATAAAATTATACTCCTCCACCCTTAAAACAATATTAGAAAATCTATTTCTACTTGTCCAGTCAATTTTAATTGCCATAGCAACAAGCATTTGATATTAGCTCAATATCTTAGAATACCCCCTGAAAATAAGGCACTATTTGACTTAAAATTTTCGTTGTGATAACATTTTACTATGATAAAAAGAGAGCATAGTTCTGTATTCACATTTCTTTTACTGTTGCTGTTTACCTACGCATCAGGATGCTCCCTTTTCCAAAAGACCACTCCTTCCATTACAGAAATCCAGCTGAGCCGTGTGCCTCCTGAAGACAGAGAAGAAATAATCAGGGCTCTCGATCAGCTTGCAAAAATCAGGCTTGAACTGGAGAAAACAAAAAGAGAGTTTGAAAAAACTAAGAATGAGATAGAAATTGCAGAGTCGGAGTTAGGTATAGCAGAGAATATGTATAAAAAGGCAAAAGCAGAATTTGAACTGGCAAAGCAGAGCGGCGTATCAGGTGAAATTGTGGAAAAGGGCAAAAGGCTCATGGAATCGGAGAAAAAAGTGACTATTGCAAAGAAAAAGGTTGAAGTCACTGAATTGAAAAGAGATTATCTTAAAAAGAAAATTGAAGCTTTAGAGAAAAAAGTTGCCTGGGGCGAAGCAGTGGTCGAACTTGCCAAGGCAAAAGTAGCACTGAAATATGATACCAAACTTGACGAGGCTGACAAAAAAATTAAGCTCAAAGAATTTGAGATAGAGGTAGCAGAAAGAGAACTCAAATGGAAGGAAGCAGAAAAAGAAGCCCTTTTAGCCTATAAAAAATATTTAGATGCCCAGAATGAATACAATGGGTTACTTGAAAACAAATAAATTTCTCATCCTTCTTTCTCTGGTACTCCTTGCATCCTGCGCCGGTCTGAAGGTAGTTAAAAAGACTCCCGAGGATTTTTATAATTCCGCCATCACATCGTTTTCCCAGAGAAAATTTGAAGAAGCAAGGAAATATCTCCTCAAATCACTTTCCATGAAACCATCTGGAGAAATAAAGGCAAACGCTCTTTTTTACCTTGGGAAAATCTTCTACGCAGAAAAATTATATTCAAGAGCGATAACCTACCTTACTTCTTACATTGAAGCTTATCCGGAAGGAAAATACTTCTCAGAAGCTGTTTGTCTTGCTGGAAACATTAAACCACCAAGTCTGAAAAAATGGTATGAAAAAATCAAACCTGATCTTATTCCCTCAGGAATTGAAAAGGGCAAATGTCTTGCAAATGTGGGTCTAATTTACTGGGAGAAAAAAAAGTATGGAAAGGCGCTCCAGATTCTTGACCTTGCATCATCTGAGTTTAACTCAAAAAAAATAAGAAATTTCCTGTACGCCATTGAGAAAAACATACTTTACTCAATCCCCGTATCTGAATTGATAGGGATTAAGTTTAACTCTGCTCACCTGAGCGACCTTTTAATTTTAAAACTTGCAGAAGAGGGAGACTTCACTCATCTCGCCTCCTATCAGCCATCTGATGACGAAGAACTCAATAAAAAATTTGAGTATTTAAAAAAAATTGTAGAAATTACTCATGCTTCTGCGCCTGCCAGGATCTTTCTTCTTCTGCCTCTGAATGGTGCATTTGCCCCAGTTGGAACAAAACTCCTTGAGGACACTCTTTATGCCATTAATATCTCATCTCCAATATCCACCGGGAATACATGGGGTGACAGGATTTTCACAGCCCTGTATTTCAGACAGATGAGAAAGAAAATGAATCCTGTTAGCATTGGTCCGGTTCTCAGCTGGGATTTAAAGGAGGTTTTGAGACTCAACAGGAAGTTTAAAATCCCTGTGGTCACCATAAATTCATCTTTCAGTGAACTTGAGAATGATCCATATATAATCAGAATAAACCTGACTCCTGAAAAAATTGTTAAAAGGCTTGTTGACTTTGCATTTAAAAATGGCTGGAAAAAATTTGCAATTTTCAACCCTGAGAATGAATATGGCGCCACATACGCAAATCTCTTTTCAAGGGAGGTCACCTCCAGGGGGGGAGAAGTAATATGGCAGATCCAGTATGAGGAAAACACACAAGATTTCAGATTCTACTTCTGGAAGGTTCTGGGAATAAAAGACAGGGAAGATGAAAAGGCTTTTTTCGAAAATCTCAAAAAAAAAGAGTATAAACCACCTGTGGATGCAGTCTTCATTCCAGACAGTGCAACTACTGTGTCTTTTCTGATCCCGCAATTTGGATATTTTGGTATGGACAAACTAAATTTCCTCTGTACAAGGGATGTCATAAATCCCATGGATACAGATGTCCTGGGTGACTACACAGTATTTGCTGCTGGAAATTTTTATGCCTTTTCAGACACTGCAGAAGTTGAATTATTTGAAGAAGAGTTTGAGAATCATCTTGGAAGAGTACCAACATACTGGGATGCTTACCAGTTCATAGCAACCCGCATTGTTACTTACTGTTCAAACAGAGCCAGGAGCAGGAGTGAATTTATCAACTGTATAAAGAG
>JALSQH010000019.1 GCA_026985515.1 bacterium | reverse complement strand
ATGCGTATGGTCCCGTTGCTGATAATGCAGGTGGTATTGCTGAGATGGCTGAACTGGGTGAAAATGTCAGAGCCATTACAGATAAACTTGATGCTCTTGGTAATACAACTGCGGCTATTGGTAAGGGATTTGCCATAGGTTCTGCAGCTCTCACAGCCCTTGCTCTTTTCTCTGCCTTCACACAGGCAGTGGGGAGTGCACATGGAGCGAAGGGTCAGATTGTTATAAATCTTGATAATCCAAAAGTGGTTATCGGCCTGCTGATTGGTGGCGTTCTTCCATTCTTCATTGCATCACTTGCAATGACGGCAGTTGGAAGGGCTGCGTCCAAAATGGTGGATGAGATAAGAAGACAGTTCAGGGAGATCCCCGGATTGCTTGAAGGAAAACCGGGTGTAAAGCCTGATGCTGCAAAGTGTGTGGAAATTTCAACAACAGCGGCTCTCAAAGAGATGATTCTTCCTGGTCTTACAGCAGTTCTTGCCCCCATTGTGGTGGGTTTTGGTCTCGGTGCCGCGGCTCTTGGTGGAATGCTTGCAGGGGCGACAGTGACAGGTGTTTTGCTTGCTCTCTTCATGGCCAATGCAGGTGGTGCGTGGGATAATGCAAAGAAGGCGATTGAGAAAGGTGAAGTTGAGGGTGAGAAGAAGGGGTCAGATGCTCACAAAGCTGCAGTTACCGGTGATACTGTTGGTGATCCCTTTAAAGATACTGCCGGTCCATCCATGAATATTCTTATCAAGTTGATGAGTATAGTTTCTCTCGTTATCGCACCATTTCTGCACTGATAAAACGAGGGGGGATGCCCCCCTCGTTTTTTATTCCTCAAAAATTATAACCTGTAATTCCCGAGGTCCGTGGGCACCTTTCACTACAATTTTCTCAATATCGGCGGTTTTTGATGGTCCTGTTATTAATGTTGCATCTCTATCTGCAGGGATTTTTTCAAACAGTTCAGTAAAATCTTGAAGAATATTTGAAGATTTTATGATGGCGATGTGGATCTCCGGCACAAGTGAGGCATATTTTTCAGCGTTGCTGTTGTAAAGCTCCACGATTCCCCCTGACCATGCCACTCCATAACTGGCAAGGGTGATTCCCGCTCTCACATTTTCCAGATCACCACTGAAGGGTAGCAGATAAGGGTAAAGTTCAAACTTCTTCAGTAAATCACCTGGACTGGTGATTACTTCTCTGATCTTTTTTCTCCAGAGATAATCCACAATGAGTTTTTTTATCTCAAAAACCGAAGATGCAACTGTATGGGGTATTCCCTGATGTTCAAGTTCTGAAATAAATTGCTGTAGAAGCTCTGTTTTCTTCATTTCAGATATATGTCCCTCTTTTCCGTCCATCTTTTCATTATGAAGGGAAGGTTTTTAATTACCTCCTTTCTGCCTGCAATCTTTTTCCCCGCCTCAAATGCCATGTTTGCAATTTTTCCGGCGAGCCTATCAGTGTGGAGAATTCGCCATCCCTTTATGAGTAATTTTTCCTGAAAGTTGAGAGATTCCCTGTAGTTTCTTTTTCTCAATTCGAGTATAAGAGAAGGAATGGGTATTTTAACGGGACACACCTCCTCGCAGGCACCACAGAGAGTGGAGAGATAAGGTATTTCTCTGACTTTTTCACCATATATAAAGTGGTTCCAGATTATTCCTATTGGACCTGTGTAAGCACCTCCGTATAGATGACCTCCTGCAATCTGAAAAACTGGACAAACATTGGCACATGCTCCACATCTTATGCATTTCAGTGCCTGCTTCATTACCGGGTCATTCCACATTTTCCATCTTTTGTTGTCCAGAAGAATTATGTGTCTCTCTTTTTCACCGCTTTTTCCGATGTATGAAACATAACCTGTCTGCCTTTGACCAGTGCTGCTTGGTGCAAGTACTTTCAGAAATACTGAGAGATCTTTTATTGAGGGTATTACTTTTTCTACTCCAGCTACTGCAATGTGCAGGGGTGGTAATGTGGTGGTTAATCTTATGTTTCCCTCATTTTCTACCAGTACAATGCCTCCAGTGTCTGAAATCAGGAAATTTGCACCCGTTATACCTGCCTCTGCCGAGAAGAATTTTCTTCGTAAATATTTTCTCACTTCCTGTGTGAGCTTTTCAGGATCTGTGGTGAGGGGAATTTTCAACTTCTGGTGCAGAAGCCGGGCGATTTCAAATCTGTTCTTATGGATGGCCGGTCCTGTTAGATGTGAGGGGGGCTCACCTGCAAGCTGTATTATGAATTCTCCAAGATCAGTTTCATACACATCGTAGCCCTGCTCATGGAGAAAGGAAGTTAATCCAATTTCTTCTGAAGTCATGGATTTACCTTTTACGACAGTTTTAACTTTTCTCCTTTGCAAAATTGAATTTACTATCTCCCTTGCTTCTTCTGCATCTTTTGCTGTGTGAATGATGAATCCATTTTTTGAGGCATTTTCTTTAAATTTCTCCAGGAGGTCAGGGAGGTTGTTTACACTGTATTCTTTAATCAGGGAGGCCTTTTCCCTTAACTCTTCAAAGTCTGGGATTCTTCTGATTGTTTCCTCTCTTTTTTTTACCGCTCTATCAGTGGCATTGATTATTGCCTTTCTGAGATTCTGATTACTGTAAAGTTCTTCAAATTTTCTGTTAAAATCCATTTCAATACCCCGATGTCAGAATCTCTGTGATGTGAATTACTTTAACCGGAGATCCTTTCCTCCTGAGAATTCCTTCAAGATTCAGCATACAGCTCAAATCAGGTGTTGTAACATACTCAGCCCCCGATTGCTCAATATACTCTGCCTTTCTGCTGGCTATGGCTGCTGATATTTTGTTCATTTTGATTGAGAATAAACCTCCAAATCCGCAACACATCTCTTCCTTTTCCATCTTAACAAGGCGAAGTCCCCTTACATTACTGAGGAGAATCCTTGGTTTGTCTTTAATTTTCAATCCCCTCAGGTAGTGGCATGATGGATGATATGTGACGGTGTGAGGAAAATATGCCTCTATTTCATTTTGCTGTCCATTGTGAAAAATGAACTCCACTATTTCAAAAACCAGTGGTAGTTTTTCTTCCAGTATGCTTTTAATTTCAGGATCTTCAGCAAAAAGAAGGGGGAGATTGTGCCTTATCATGTGAACACAGGATCCAGAAGGAGAGACGATTGCGTCAAAATCGTTCCGCATGAGGTAAGTTTCAATCCAGAATCTTGCCATTTTGCGTGCTTCGTCCCAGTCGCCCATGTTAAAGGCTATCTGGCCACAGCATGTGGAGTGACTTACGGTTAGAACCTCATGTCCCAGATTTTCAAGAAGCAGAATGGTAGAATTCCTGATCTTTTTCCCAGCTCTCTCAACAAGACAGGTGGGAAAGAGGAGGACCTTCATAACAATTAGATTATGAATTATTTTTGAAAAAGCAAAGGAAAGCTGTATTTTATTTGACTGAAAGTTGAATAAATGGTAATTTTATCTTTGAAAATGAAGAAGGTTGTCCTGCTTTTTTTTATAATTTTTTTCTTTCCCTCATTTTATTCATGTAACAGAACAGCGGTAAAGAGGGAGAAAGTAATCAAGCTTCCCCCCGTTGTTATCAAGGGAGAGGAGAAACCAGAAATTAAAGAAGAATCTCCACCCTCTTTCAATCTTTCCGCTTATGGAATGGCCTCTTATCTCAAGTATAGGTATTTTATTTCTCATGGGGATTTTGAGAATGCGTATAAGGCTCTGGAAGAATTCTACTATGAGTATCCCCAGACGGAAGTGGCGGGACGACTTGCGAAAATGGCTTATGTTTTAAGGAAGTATGAGGATGCCTCTTATTATGGGGAAATCTTTCTCAAGGAAAAATTTGATCCTGAGATTGTTAAAATAGTGGCTGATTCATATTTCAGAATAAGAAAAATAAACAAAGCTGAGAAGTTTTTCAACCTTGCCTATTCAAAAGATCCCTACGATACACTCGTTATCATGAGGCTTATTCAGATAGGTCTTATAAAAGGTAACCTGAAGAAAGTTGATGAACTCCTTGAAAGGATAAAAGAGGCGAAACCTACCCTCTATCATTATATAAAATCAAGGCTCTATTTGAAGAAAAATAACAGGAATGCCGCCATAAAGGAACTGGAAACTCTCTATTCAATTAATCCTGATTTTCTACCGGGAATAAAGGACCTGGTTACTCTTTATGTTGTAACGGGTCAGCTTAAAAAGGCCGAGAAGCTTCTTAAGGCTGTACTTGCCATCCACCCTGACTGGTTGGAATTGCGTATGTTCCTCGCCCAGGTTTATGAGATAGAGAAAAAGGGTGAAAGAGCAAGGGCTGAGTTATTGAGACTGAAGAGAGAATTGAAAACTTCCTCATGGAAACTTGATTTTGCTATTGCTTTTACATACATAAATGAAGGAAAATTTCAGGATGCAATTCAGATCCTTGAAAATCTGGAGAAAACATATTCGGATGTTGTTCCCATTAAACTTTATCTTGCCTTTTCTTATGCAAATATTTCCCAGTATGAAAAAGCACTGAATGTGCTGAATTCAATTAAAAAACCTGGAAACTTCTTTCCCGCTATTTCTCTGCTGAAGGCCACCATTCTTTATCAGCTTGGAGAGAAGGATGAAGTGAAAAAGGTGCTGACAAATCTTTTAAAAAAATTCCCTTCTCCAGATGCCTACACTTTTCTTGCTGATGTTTATCAGGGTGAAAAAGAATATGAGAAGGAAATAGCGGTGCTGAAGGAAGGTTTGAAAAAGTTTCCCGATAATGTCTCTCTCCTCTATAAGCTTGGAATAGCTTATGACTATGAAAAAAAGTATGACAGAGCACTTGAGTGTATGAAAAAGATTTTAAAATCGGATCCCGATAATCCCGATGCTCTGAACTATATTGGTTACTATTACGCTGAGCAGGGTATAAAGCTTGATGATGCCGAGAAATATATAAAAAAGGCTTTGAAGAAAAGACCCAATGATCCCTACATAATTGACAGTCTTGGATGGGTGTACTATAAGAAGGGTGAAATTCAAAAGGCAAAATTCTACCTTGAGAAAGCTGTGTCACTTTTGAAAAATCCTGAGCCTGAGATCTTTGAGCATATGGGCGACATATACTTCAAGCTTGGTAGATATGAAGACGCATATGAGTTTTATGAAAGGTCATACCAGAATTACTCATCTCCAGAAAAGAAAGAGCGT
>JALSQH010000018.1 GCA_026985515.1 bacterium | reverse complement strand
AAAGTACCTGGCGTCTCTTCACCGCTACAACCGGAAGATTTCAAAATCTGCCTCAAAAAGAATAAGAAACATGATCAAAAGGATTCTGGACGAGATGAATTTAAGCATACCTTCCTTTTATCTCTACTCACCCCCCATTTCGAAAAGGATACAGAAGATAAAAACGGAAAACAATCTGAGTGATTTGAAAAAACTTCTAAAAGAGTTAAAGAGATATCCCGATGTAAACAGATATGACATAGATGATATGCTGCGGAAAATAGATCAGACTGAAAGGGAAATAAAAGATATACAGAACAGTAGCAGTGTAAAATTTTTCGAGAGGGAAAACAGAAGATTTGAAAAAAGAACAGGGGAGATAGAGAGGCAACTGAGAGATATTGCAACAAAATATCCACACCTTGCTGGAAAAAGCGTTGATTTTGTGAGCAGGAGCAGGGAAAAGATGAATGAAGCATACCAGAGAATTGAAAAAGAGAATACCTTCAAAGGATATGAAAGTGAAAAAAAGGCTCAGTTCTGGCTTGATGAAGCAATAAATGCGATGAAAGAAAGTAGAAAAGAGCTTGAAAAGGAGAGAGAAGTTTACAGAAAAGGGGTGGCTAAAAGAGGTGGTTATGGAGAAACTTCTGGCAGGCCCTCAGAAGAAAAAATCAAGATCCCTCCCCCATCCAGAGGATACACTGAAAAAAGAAAAGAGATTATAAAATCACTGGAAGAGGGATTCCCCCATCCCTACAGGAAAATAAACAGGGAGTATTTCAAACACCTCATGGAGTGAAATCAGCTTCTGCTGAGTTTCCTGGCAATAAATTCTTCCAGTTTTTTCCTGTCTTCATCGGATATTTCAACGAACTTTATTCCCATTCCTGGTGGGTCACTTCTCTCCTGTCCTATGACACCTGGTCTGGTTACCCACACCACAACACCTTTCGCCCTGATAAACCCTGGATGGAGAGGTAGTGTAAACTCAAGCAAAAATTCTGTTCCAACATCGAAAAGCAGGTCTGATTCAAGGAAAATACCACCTGTGCTTATATTAGCAGAATAGAAAAATATTGTACCTTCAAACTCCTTATTCCTCACAAAAACCTGAACTCTCAGAGGGACTCTTCTGTCTCTTCTTTTTTCAACCACCTAAGCTCCTCAGTATTCGTTTAACTTCTTCAGCGTGGGCACCATTCGGTGCAAGTTGAAGATATGTTCTGTATTCTTTAATAGCTGATTGTGTTCTTCCAATAGAATAATACAAACCTCCAAGATGAAGATGGGCATCAGCATGAGAGGGATTGAGATATACCACCTTCAGGAATGCAGCTATCGCTTCATGCACTCTCCCCATATCCTCGAGAACCCGGCCAAGGGCGTAATAAACCCTGTAATCGTCAGGCATGAGTTTCATGGCATTACTGAGATACTGATAAGCCATTTCATAATTATCTCTTCTGTATTCATAAATCCCGAGCTGAAGATACCTCTCTCCAAGATCTCTGCCTGAAAGAACATTAACTCCACCCTCAGGTTTCTTTTTCTCTCCATGAATCGATTTTCCTGCTATTTTTTTCTTCATCCCCTCTTTTAATGTATCCAGAATAACACCCACATCTCTGTACCCGGGATTAACGTTGTAAATTTTTCTCAGAATTCTTATCCCCTTTTTCTTCTGTCCCATTTCAATGTATGCTTTGCCGAGAAGGTAACCCGCTTCCATTCTTATCAATTGCTTTTCACTTTTAAACCAGAGATCTTTCAAAAAACTCAGGGCCTTCTCTGGCATAAGGAGATTTTCAACATATATTTTGGACAGGAGTAACATTACAGCCTCATCCTTCCTGTAGGAAAGAGACCTGATCAAATATGAAGTTGCTGTATTGTATTTTTTCAGCCTGTAATAGGCTCTACCCAGATATACCAGGGATTCAACATGTTCAGGGCTCAGTTGAATCGCTCTGTTTAGATAGGTAATTGAGCTGGTAAAATCACCCTTCATAAAGTAAAGTTTTCCAATCTCGGCGAGTCCTTTCACAAACCTTGGATTTAATTTGACGCTCTTAATCAGCGGATCTCTGCTTCTCTCGGTATCATACTCCCGGAGATAGGAATCACCAAGTACATAATAAAACTGGTAATACTTCTTATTTTTCAGCATCTTCTGGATCAGATGTCTGGCATCGTCAATTTTCCCCATTATCATGAGAGCTTCAGCATAAGCTCCTTCTACAAACGGGTTATCATTCGTTTCCTTTAGCTGCAGTACTTCTTCCCAGCCCCGATCAATCATAACCTCATCATTCTTTAATTCACCCCAGCGCAAATGGATAAGGGACAGGAAGTACTTAATTTTCCAGTTTTCTCCAGAAAGATTTTCCAGCTTCTTAAAAATTTTCTCTGCATTGCGATACCCTTCTTCCGTATCAAGTAAAAATTCTGAAATAGCATCAGAATAGACAAGACTTTCTGGAGGCTCATAGGTGGCTCTGTTTACTCTGGAGTAATAGTAGTAAATTCCTCCTCCAGAGAGGAGAATCACAAAGAAAAAAAGGAAAAGGATTCTTCCCACTCCCCTCTTCTTCTCCACCCTTACAAACTGGGGAGGTTCCATCACAGGAGGAGAAACCTTTTCCGAGGATGAGATCTTTTCAATTTCAGGAGCTGTTTCAGCAGATGTGGCAGGGAAAGGAATTACTTTCCCAACATCTTCCTTTCTCACAGGACCCTTTGTTACCCTTTTATCCTCCAGGTTTTCCTCTTCCGGAGGTGCAAGTTCAAACATACCTTTTCCCTCTGTGGTTGAGGGATCATCTTTGAAAAGTTCCTCTGGTGGAATTTCAGGGGGTCTGGAAACTTCAGTTTCCTCCTCTTCGAAAAGGTCAAATTGACTGACCACAAAGGACCCTGTTTTTTCTTTATCTTCAGCCACAGGCGTAAGGAATCCTTCGAAGTAAAGCTTTGATATTATTTCAACCGCTTTAACCTGATCAATTTTAACTTCATCAAGGATTTCTCCAAGGGTCTTCTTTCCATCAAAGAGAACCAGAATATCTTCAACTTCCCTGGGAAACTTTTCTATGTTACTTTCCAGAATCATTTCATTATCCACTTTAAGCCTGGTATCAAAGGGTGGCAGCTGTTCTTTGTACCTCTCAATTTCATCGAGTCTCCTCATTCCCTCCATCAATATCGCCTGTGTGGAAGAAGTGATCAGTTCATCGATCCCGCTAATATCACGAAACTCTATTTTAAAAGTTCCCTCATTCCATGTAAAAAGTCTGTATACTGCCTCCTCACCCGCTATATCACCCACAACAGCATTAATGAGCCTCCCCTCAGAGAAATAAATCTTTCCTATCTTGTCTTTGCGATAGAGATAGATGATCCCGGTTTTTCTTCCCAGCTCCATAGTCTGAATAAGATCCACAAGTCCCATATCCTCCAGGCTTCCGGTAAACATTTTCCTGGAATCAACCAGTTCAAGACTCTCCTTTTCCTTTTTTTCAACCAGGATCTTGACTCTCATCACAAGTTCTCTGAGGTAGAGGGGTTTCACCAGATAATCATCGGCACCCAGTTCGAGTCCCTTTATCTTGGAATTGAGACTCTTATCTGGAGTGAGAAATATAAAGGGTATATGTTTGTATTTCGGATTTTCCTTTACCCGTTTGCAAAACTCAAAGCCATCCATTTTGGGGAATCTGGTATTGGAAATAATCAGGTCTGGCATAAAAATATCCAGAATGCTCAGGGCCTCTTCCGGGGTGGATGTGGTGGCTACACTGAATCCGGCCTTTTTCAGTGCAACTTCAAGCAGACCTTTATCCCTCAGATTTGATTCAACAATTAATATTTTGGCTTTTACCACACCTTACTCCGTCTCATTTTTAATTTTATAACAAAGAAATAGGTAAATCAATTCAACATACTCAGTATTCAACTTCCATAAGATACAATCCATGTGCGGGGGCGGTGGGACCAGCTTTCCTCCTGTCTCTGGCAGAAAAAATTGACTCCAGCTCTTCAGGTTGTATTTTCCCGATCCCAACCCATAGAAGTGTACCCACAATATTTCTCACCATCTGCTTGAGGAAACCTGAACCTCTTATGTCAAAGTATATGTAATCGCCATGCTTCTCAATTATAAGAGAAAAAATTTCTCTGATGGAACTCTTCGCATCACTTCCCGATGCACGAAAGGATGAAAAATCTTTTTTTCCCACGAAGATATGACCTATCTCCCTCATCAAATCCACATCAACCTTATGAGGAAAAAAGAAAACTCTCTTTCTTTCAAGAGCAGATGGGTAATCGCTGTTTAAAACTATGTATCTGTACCACTTCCCCCTGGCATCTCTTCTGGCATTGAAAGAAAGCTCAACTTCTTCAATTCCTTTTACAACCAGATCTTCAGGAAGAATAGAATTCAGTGCCTTCCTGTAATTTGCAGGAGAAATTCTTCTTCTTGAGAAAAAATTTGCAACCTGGCCAACCGCATGAACTCCGGCATCTGTCCGACTGGCACCAATTAATTTTATCTCTGAAAGAGGCAGATCTTCAATTTTTGAAATTGCTTCACGAAGTACACCCTGAACTGTACGCCTCTCCGGTTGAAACTGCCATCCGTGGAATTCTGTTCCATCATATTCAAGGAGAAGCTTCAGATTTCTTTTAATCATCTGGCAGAGGTATCTTCCTCAGGGGAGTGATAATAGTAGGAGTAAGAATAACTATAATAGTACCCGTAGCTTTTCTTCTTGAGTTCAAGTTCATTGAGAATTATTCCAAGAATATTTGCCCCCACTCCATTGAGTTTCTCTTTTGTGTGATTAACCATCTCTCTTGTTACCTTTCCCAATTTTGCAACAATAATCACACCATCCACTATCTTGCTCAGAACAATGGGATCGGTAACAGGCATCACGGGTGGCGAGTCAATGAGAATCCTGTCAAATTTACCCTCAAGTTGTTTTATGAGTTCATTCATCCTTGATGATCCCAGCAATTCAGCAGGATTTGGAGGGAACGGTCCACTGGGCAGGAACCATAGGTTTTCTATGTTTGTTTTGAAAATTGTCTCTTCCGGTTCAAACTGACCAAGGATCAGATTTGTCAAACCCTTCCTTCCATCAAGTGAAAATGTTTTGTGCAATCTCCCTCTTCTGAGATCAGCATCTATTATGAGGGTGCGTGCACCATTCAGAGCCATGGTAACTCCAAGATTTGCCACAATGGTGGACTTGCCTTCAAGGGGGATGGAACTGGTAACAAGAATGGTTTTTAAAGGATGATCAGCGGACATGAAAAGAATGGCAGTTCTTATGGATCTGATCTGTTCAGAAATTGACGATTTGGGATGGTAAAAGGTAAAGAGATCTTTTTTCACTACTTCGGCTTCCTCTGGCATCAGGGCAGGCACATACCCGATGAGCGGCAATTTAATGTAATTCTCCACATCCTCCCTCCCCTTAACTGTGTTATCAAAATAATCAACTGCAAGAGCAAGTCCCACACCTCCCATCAACCCCATAATTATGGAAAGCAATAGAATGATAGATTTCTTTGGCTTGAATGGTGCCTTTGGTACTCTCGCATACTCAACAATTGAAACATTATTTTCCTTCAAATGCCTGGCTATATCGTTTTCCTTCAACTTTTCAAGAAGGAGATCATAAAGCTTTTTGTTTTTTTCCACATCCTGAAAAAGTGAAGAATACTGAATCATCTTCTGATTGAGGTCAAAAACTTCCTTTTTATACTCATCCAGGAGACTCTTAAGTTTTTTCTCCCTCTGGATGGCTATCTCATAATCAACTCTTGCCTTTTCCAGCATTTTGAAGATCTCTTCCCTCATCTTTTTCTTTATAAAATTTATCTGATTATCAAGAGACATGATCTTTGGATGATTTTCAGAGAATATTTTTGAAAGCTTCACCCTCTCTTCCTGGGCAGCAACAAGGTCAGATCTCATTTTCTCCAGAACTGGATCATCAAAGATAGATGTATACTTGAGAACATCGTTGTTACTTCTAAGAAGGGACTGGAGATATCTGTACCTCGCTTCCTTTGCAGCTCTATCAGCCTTCGCCTGAATATAATTCTTGTTAACAACTTCAAGTTTCTGAGCAAGAACATTTTCCTGATTTTCAATGGATATAATGTCATTATCACGCCTGAATCTGAAGAGTTTTTCCTGAGATTCCCTCAATGTTTTCTTCATATCCTCAAGTCTCTTACTCAGCCATTCAACAGCTGATTCTGCAAGTTTTACTCTCTCCTCCACATTGAATTCGGAATAGGCCTCAGCCACCGCGTTGGCGATCTTTGCGGCCTTTTTGGGATCGGGATCATCCACAACAATTCTAACAAGCTGGGTATCTTCAATGGGGACAACCTTAATCTTCCCAATGATATAGCCAGGATCAACATACTTTGAGGGATCATGGGGATCACGAAGATCAAGTTTTTCTATAACCTTCTGTGCCACCTTTGCACTCTTAATTATTTTTATCTGCGTATTGTAGTAATCCTTGGCAAACCAGTAATCTGTGGTCTGAAGATCAGCTGCACTGTGCAGGGGGAGAAGTTTGGGAGGTTCAAGTTTTATCAGAAGGGTGGCAACAGCCCGATACTGGGGAGTGGTGTGAAAAATATAAAGCAGAGCGAGAAAAAGCGATAGCAGGAAGAACCCTGCCACATAGTTTCTCTTGCGCTTTATAATCTCGATAAGTTGCTTTAAATCAACAACAGCTTCATTATTTTCCATCTTTTTCCTCAGAAATAACTCTCAGGTATAACAACCACATCACCATTTTTTAGTTTAACATCTTTCTCCTCGTTATCAATAATTTTTTTCATATTCACTTCAATGACTTTCTCTTTGCCACCGCTCATTCTTATTATTCTCACCCTTGAGGGGGCTGCCCTGACCGTAAAACCACCAGCCTTGACAACTGCCTGGAGAAGGGTCATACCCTCGTGGAACTTGTAAACACCAGGTTTTTTCACCTCACCGAAAAGATAAACCTTACCAGCTTCCGGCACAAAAATTATGTCTCCATTCTTTACACGATAGTTTTCCTTCAGGTTGCCCTTCTGGAGCAGATCAACAAGACTCACAACCCTGACCTCTTGACCGGCGCCGATCCCCCTGACGAATTTTCCAGAAGCAGATGTGACAGAGGTAGCCGCCGATCCTCCCCTCAGAAGTATAAGACGATCTCCCGCCCTGTCAGTTAAGCCACCACACATTGATAGAACATCGAGGATTGTCAATTCCCTGTTTATTGAATAAACACCCGGCTTTTCCACCTCCCCCAGAACAACCACTTTCTTACTTCTGTATTTTGCCACAGAAACGGAAACATGTGGATTTACATAGATCTTCCCCTCTTTCAACTTCTGCTCTAACAAATTTTCAATCTGTGAAGTGGTTTTACCTTCAACTTTTATCCTTCCAATATAGGGGAAATTAATAAATCCATCGGGGGAAACTTCAAAGGTACCCGATGCATCTGGATCTTCAAAAATCTTTATATCCAGTACATCACCTGCTCCAACATGATAATCTGCCAGCATGCTGGAAGCAGTAAAAAGGATTATGGGAATCAGTATGAGAAACCTCTTCATCGCTGACTACCAGGAGAGTTTTACACCGAGAAAGATCTTATGATCGGTATATCTGAAGGCCTCAACATTTGAATCTCTTTTGCTGAAAACATATGAGAAGGTCCCGCTCAACCATGTGGCAACCGCTGGCGAATAATTAATAGAAACTTTTGCATTGTAATTGTTATCTTTCTGAGTAGAAGGTGAATAATCCACAAGCCACCATTTAAGCGTAATGTCAGTGGCTATGGTGGCAGTTAAAGCCCTCCACAGGGAAAGCTTAACCATATTCAACACATAAAAGTCGCTTATAAAAGAATCATTTGTCATCCTCAGGTAACTCAGACTCATCTTCATAATCTGCGAAAATCTCTCTTCAAGTGAAAGCCTGATTACTGGTTCATTTTCAAGGGACCCATCGGAATATTCACCATACTTCCATCCAAAGCCTGCTGTGGCCGAAAGCCTGGGGGTTATCAACCCCTTTAAACCTATCTCACCACCATATTTTGTTGAGGAAATGCCACCGTTGTTCTTTTTGCCCACATTTATTATATTGAGGTCAAAATATAGACCTGTTTTGGGAAGAAATCGATAAACTGTACCAAGATTGAATTTATACATCGTTCTGTCATAATCGGGCTGAGTCGGGAAAGAATCCAGAATCCACTGAAAATTAAACCTTGAAGTTATTGCTCCAGATGGAATTTTATATATTATTGAGGGTGAAAGTGTGTTAGTATTGTGAGGTAATCTGCTGGATACGACCTCGTAATTCCCAAGGATGGGCTCCTCTGTATATGAGTATTTCTCTGCAATGTCGAAGGATAACCCACCAATAAAGTTCATATCAAGGTCACCAAAAAAATTATAACTCGATCCACTCTGTTTCTTTTCGTGAAAATAATTTATGTAGCTGTAGTTAACACCAAAAGAAAAGGAATGAGTCAGAAATGGAAGCACAATCTTCAATTCAACAAAAGGACTGACAAAAAAATCCCCCGGCGATCCAGACTCATAGGTAAGATAAACATTGCTTTCATAACCGGTATCCAGCTGGAGTGTCGGCTTTATACGAAGTATTCCTGCACGAATGCCCTTTCCAGATGCAAACAGATTACACACAGCAAAAAAAATGAATAAAACTACCCCTGCAATTATCCTTTTAATTTACTCCCCTCCTCTTTCCTCTATTCGCTTCCTGATGGTGGTGGAGTTTCCACTTTCGCAGGGATTTCTGTTGTGATTCCTATTTCCTTTTTCCCCGGAAGCAGCTCCTGACCCTGAAGTATCTTGACCTTTGTTATCGCTTTGGCGGCGGAGATACTCAAACAGGATTGTGCAGCCCTGTAAAGATCAGCAATTCTGTCACAGGCGAGCTTGATTTTTCTTGTAATGCTGTTTATCACCTCAACTGAGACTCCCTCCCCGCCCCTGGCTCCAAGGGTCTGAAGTCTATCATAACTTTTTTTTGCAATTTCCAGCAGTCTCCTGGCAGTCACATATTTGGGATGAATGCAGTTCACCACAACCATATCATTCTGCTCTCTTGCGTCATCTTCCATCTTTTTCATTTTGGAAATCTGATCAGATGCAGTCCCGAGCAGAGTTTTGTATTTTGCCAGCAATTCAGGTCTTGGAAGGACCTTCCCCTGGGCAAATGCAACCACTGCAAAACCAGCCAGAAATGCTATCAAAAGTATGTTTTTTACTCTGCAAAACATTTATTAACCTCCATTTAGCCCTTATATCTTACCATAATTTTATCATAAATACAAAGCCATTTCTGTGACCGGAGTCACAGAAGCCTGTTTTACCCTGCAGATGTAAAAATAAAAGGATAGGAAACTCTCACACTCCCATTTTTTGGAGGAGGGAATCTGAATCTCAATATTCTTCTCACTATACAACTCTCCACCTCCCTATCTCCAAGTGAGGAAAAGGTAACTCTCGCTGTTCTAACTCTACCTCCAGAACCTATTACAAACTCCACCACCACCTTTCCGGCAAGTTTTGGATTTCTCTTTAACCCCATTTCATAGCAGTACTTTATTCCACCCATTCCCAGTTTAACAACTCTTGCAATAACTCTTGAATCAAGTGACCCCTGACTTGCAAAAGCCCCGGTCAATATTCTGCTTCTCACTCTAACCACTTTCTTTTTCCCGAGCCCGATGCTCTCACCCGGTCCCACGGCAAGTTCGCCTATATCTGCGCCACCCCCGGCAGCTGCACCTCTTCTTCTCTTTGCAGCCGCAAGAACTTCAGCTGTACTCTTCGCAACACCCACACCGCCAACCTCAGATAAAACCTTATCCAGATCACCGGTGACACCGGCTCCTGCACTTATAACATCTGCCACACTTCCACCTGCGCTTTTAGATGTGAGAATAGCGAGGACACCCACGGATCTGACCTTCTTTCTGAGTGCAGCTTTTGATGGTCTGGCAGCCTTTGCCCTTCTTGTGCTTGTTCCTCCACCAGCCTCTTCCTTAGGTCTGGTTTTCTGCACCTTTCCTTTATTTTCACCAACCTTCTCCTTTTGAGCCTTTATGGGGAGATTTTTTACCTTCTGAGGCTTTGGCTTCTCTGGAGGCTTTTCAACAATCAACTTAGCAAATCTCGCCGGAATCGCCTGCAGAGATTCAGGTGCCGTAGTTTTTACATTTGCCGTTCCCAGATAGTACATCAAAGCTCCATGGATAAGAAGCGAGACCGCCAGGATTGAAAGATATCTCCAGTCCTTTTTGGGAGCAGGCAAATCAAGTTTGGGAGGCGGTGGCAATTCAATATACTTGAAGAGGAATGTGGTGTCACCAATAATGATTTTACCCCTCTCGATCCTGTCCAGATAAACTACAGGGGCACCTCTCTCAATTCTTGAGAATTCTGAATTGACAAGCTGGTCCAGAGTATAAACCCGTCCCTCAACGGAAACTACTTTTCCCCTTGCTCCAGGTAAAATTACAAACCCGTACCTTGGACCCTTTTTAAAGAAAAAAGTGGTCTTTCGGGGCAGAGACTCGTCATTAACATGTACATCAACATTAAAACCAGTTCCTACTGTGAATTTGCCACTTTCACGGAGCAGAAATTCACCGGTTATAATGTCATTCTGAACAACTGCAACCTTTAATACTCTCTCGGTTCTCTGCACCCTTTACCCCTTTTTCCCCCTCTATCTCCCATTTTTTATTTCCCACCTTTCTTTGCAACAAGAAGATTAATAAGCTTTACAGAGTAGAGATCTATATCTTCCATAATTGCATTTGCCTTCGCCTGGAGGATGGTAAAAACTATCAATGTTGGGATTGCAACAATCAATCCAAAAGCAGTAGTGTACATTGCTATGGAAATACCCTGCGCAAGCATCACGCTTTTCTGTGTCTGGTTGGTTGCAATGGCAAGGCTCCTGAAAGCCTGGATCAATCCAAGAATCGTCCCCAGAAGACCAAGGAGTGTTGAAACATTAGCTATCATTGAGAGGAATGGTAATCCTCTTTGAAGCTTTGGTACAACCTCGAGAGCAGCTTCATCCACAGCATCCTGAATCTCCCTCTCAGTTCCATCAGCTCTTTCAAGTGCAGCTTTTAGAATCTGTGGCAGCGCCGCCTGAGATTTTGCCTCACAGGTGGTAATAGCCTGTCTTATGTTGTTGGTCATAACGTGCTTTCTGATTATTTCCCAGAAAGCCTTTCCATTTATTGAATATTTAAAGTAGAGGGCATAGGTTCTTTCTATGGAGCCTCCAATTGCATATAAGCCTGCAAGGAGAATGAACCACATAAATGTTCCACCTTTATTCATCTTATCCATAAACCACTGCCATAGATTCATACTCTCCTCTTTCTTCGTGGGAGCAGCTGCAGCTGTTGTTGCGGGAGCAGCGGCGGCTGGCTGTGGAGCAGCAGGCTTGGCAACAGCTTTTTTCTCAACCTTTGCAGCAGCGGGTTTTGTCTTTTTATGTTTCTTAACTCTCTTTCGGGCATAAACATTCCCGCTTCCTGCCAGAAACAACAGGAGTGTAACCACCATAATGATCCGCTTCATATCCTTACTCCTCCTTTACTTATTTTTTACTTTCAGCACCAGGTGAAAAAAGATCATCATATTCTCTTATCGCTTCAAGAATATAAAGTCTGAAATCCTCTCTCTTGTTTTTAATGGAAGTCTCAAATGTAACGTGGGTTGACCTCTGGAGGATATACATTGCCTGCGGCTTCTGAACCCTTCCTTTTACTATCATCTCTTCCATCCTTATCACCTGCTGGGCTCTGACAGTTGTTACAATAATAGCCGAACTCAGAAGAAATATCAAGGTTGTTAAAAGAAATTTAAAAACCTTCATCTCTCCCCTCAATTACATATTCATTTAAACACAACTCCAGTTTATCTTCAACATTCATGGTTCCTCCGGGGATATTTCCTCAGGTTCCTCTGGTTCCACAGGAGAAGTAACCTCTGGTGCCTCCTCCACACTCTCAGGAGATTCCTCAGCAGGAGTAATCTCCTCAACAGAAGGAGCTTCCCCCACCGGGGAAACTTCCTGAGGATAAGCTGTTGTTTCCCTTTCAACAGATGATGTCACTGATTTCGGAATTGATGGTTGACTGTTTTGCATTGACTCTGGAGGCTTTACTTTACCACCTTCCGATGTCACTGGAAGAGGAGAAGTGGATGGAGCAGTTTGAGTTTCTGGAAATCTGCGAGGAGCCTTACCGGTTATTTCTGAGGGATAATTTTCCCGTTGTGAAGAACTTTTTTTATTTAATGAAGAAGCTGTGGCGACTTCAGGATACTTTTCAGCAGTTGAAGTTACCGGTCTACCCCCACCTTCACTTACGGATGCCTGGGAAGTAACAGGTTTACCATAAGAAGAAACTGCAGTTGTTGCAGGTGAAGGAGGCTGAGTCGTGGATGAGGTATACTGTGTTGTAGATGTTGCATAGGTTGTGGAGCCTGAATAAGCAGGAGATGTGGATTCACTTCCGTAACCTGAAGCGAGCTGAGGAGCTCCTTCCTCTTTGGGTCTTGCGTATGGAGGAAGCTGAGAAAATTTCGGTTTGTAAAGGTAAACTACTTCAACTCCGATTTCCTTGATATCCTTGATAAGGTCCTCGACTTCCTTTCTCTCATCAGGAGAGATATTAACCGCATACTTCAAATACAGCTGGAGATACTCAACAGCTTTTTTTGCCGCAACGTCTGGTTTACGTCTGTAAAGGGAAGCCACAATAGCGAGGTTGTAATACGCCGCAGCCTTATCCGCCCCATACTTTATGGCCTTTTTCAGTTCCCTGTAAGCCTCCTTCAATTTACCAAGTTTTAGATAAACAACTCCAAGATCAAGATGTGCCTCTCCCATCAGGGGTTTTATTTTCAGTGCTTTTTTCAAAAACTTCTCAGCCTCATTCCACTTTTCCTGCTTCATCCTGATTATTGCAAGATTAACATACAGCTCCGGCTTACCGGGATTCAACTTAAGTGCTTTCTTGAATTCTTCCTCAGCCCCTTTAAGATCCCCCAGAAAATAGAGAGTGTAACCCTTATATTCATGGATGGCAGGGTTATTTGGATCAATATCCTTGGATGTATCAAAAACATAATATGCCATTGCATACTTTTTCTTTAACAGGTATATGAGACCAATGTTAATTCTTGCTGGTAGATACTTCTGATCCTTTTTTAAAACCTTTAGAGAGAGGTCAAGGGATTCATCAAGTTTCCCTTTTTCCCTGTAAATTATTGCCAGGGCATTCAGCAATCTTATGTCATCTGGATTTTCTCGTAAAACTCTCTTTATGATGGCCTCTGCTGCACCATATCTGCCAAGTTCTTTGTATGCATCTGCAAGATTAACAGCTGCCTCAACATAATCCGGTCTGATCTTCAGAGCTTCTTCATACGCTTTTGCTGCGAGGGAAAATTCCTTATGTCTGCTGTAAATTACTCCAATATCGTAATGGGCATCCGCCAGAGTTGGATCTTTTCGAAGGAGTTCTATCAGCTCTTCAAATTTCTTGTAATCTCCGCTGTTTTTAATATCTTCCGTTACAGGGTACTTTATCTCAATCTTCTCTGCTTTTTCAACTGTTTTGAACTTTTTTTCAACTTTTGCCTTTTCTTTTTTTTCGGCAGAAGGTCCCTTCTCCGTCACTCTGGAAGTGGCACATGAAACCACAATCAGAAGCATGAACAACGTTAAAATTTTTCTCACTGCTCAACCCTTGTTTTCCTCAATTCTCTTAAAAAAGGATCATTCATAATAAATTTCTCCATGGTGGAAGAATAGGTAATGGTTTTTCTCGTTCTGTCAATAGCCTGCCACTTTCTGTATTCCCTGATATTCAGAGGATCTATCTTAATTCCTCCAAAAGAGACAATGGCTGGAGCCGCTCTTTTTTTCTTCTTGAGAGCAACTTTTCTGAAACCGAAAATTGGAAACAATTTACCAAAGGCGGGCTCGGGTTTTACTTTCAATACATAGACAGGTACCTCAGGTTTGAATTCATGGACCGCTTTTCTTGCCTCCCTCACCCATTTATTGTCAATATTTTTTTCCTCAGCCAGGGCAACGCATTTTTCATAAAAGGCACTTGCCTGATCTTCGAGAGGATAGGCAAGATTTTCCAGCTCTTCTCTGTAAACCTCCTTCTCTTCCTCTGTGAGGTTGGCAGGAATTGGGGCATTGAAAAGTGTATCAGCAAACTCTGTAAAGGTTCTCCCCATCATGTAAAGTGCTGCCACACTCCAGTTGGGGTCCTTGTACTCAATAACCTTTTTAAAAGCCTTTAATACTACCGGCATCATTTTTTTCTTTTTAACCAGTAACCTGGCCATCACTTTCTGAGGAAGCTTCAGTTTTATGCTCTGGTATACCTTAAATGTCTTCATTGCAAAGTAGAAACTTGCCTCTGCGGCATATGCATTTCCAACAGGTTTTCCAGCCTTTTTACTCAATTCGGCAAATTTTTTGAGAATGAGTTTGTAATACTTCTCCATGTTCTTCGTATCACCAATCTCTTTAAAATGTGTGGCAATTTTGTAATAAACAAGCATTTCCTTCTCGTAATCATCCGGATATTTTTTCAAATAAAATCTGTATGACTTTAAAGCCTCATCCCACTTGCCTGCCTTCTCGTAACATTCTCCAATTCTCCATAAAATCTCCCTGATAGAGGGATCCTGAGGATATCTGGTGGCATACATTTTAAACACATTTGCGGCTTCCTCCCACCTCTCCAGTCTGTAGAGAGCCCAGGCAGCGTTATTGAGGGCATCTTTTGCAAGAGGATCCTTTGGAAACTTCTTTGCCATAGTCAGATAGGCGTTTATCGCTCTGTCAAAATCCAGCATCGTATCATAATCATAGGCTATCTGATAATATGCAGCCGGGAGCAATTCATTACCGGGATACTCCTTTATAAGTCTCCTGTATATGGCTATTGCAGTGTTGAGATCTCCACCTTTTTCGTAATCCTTTGCAGCGTTAAAAAGTGCTTTATATGCAATGGGGGATCTGGGATACTTTTTTACTATTTCGAGGTACTTTTTGGCAACCTCTATGTAATTTTTTGCACTTTTTTCCTTTTCCCTTGCCTCTTTGAAAATGGCACCTCCCACAATTTCAGCGAAGAACTTCTTCATTTCTGGATCAGAGAATTCTTCTCTCTTTTCAATTTCCTTTGCCCACTTTGCAAGAAGATCATACCTCTTCTGTTTCACATAACTGTAAACAATTGTTTTCACAGCCTCCCTGGCAAGGGGGTTTCGCGGATAATACTCTACAACTTTCATCAACTCATTACGGGCATCATCATATCTGCCAAAGGTGAAATATGTTTGTCCCGCAATATAAATGATTTTAGGAGCTTTTTTGTGAGTGGGGAGAAGTTTAAGAAAATAGTTACATGTTTTTATAAGCCTGTCAGCGCTTCTGGGAAAAGAAACATAGGCAAGCCACTCATCATCCTTTGTCGGTGGAGATGCGGGAAGTGTGAAAAACAACCTCTCTCCCGTAGCAGTCACATATATTGGAGCAGATACCGGTAAAGAAAAACTTTTCAAGCTCTTATTTATAGTGGTGGCTGATACTGATGAGGGAGCAGTGTTCCCTGTTGAGTAAGTAACAGGAGGTGGCGTAACCCTCTGCTTAAGCTCACGATACTTCCTTTTCGCCTCCTCTATTATAAATTTCTTTTCCTGAGAAAGAATCTGATTGTAACACATAACGAGGCTGTAGGCAGCATCTGATAGATATTTATTCTCCCTTGTTACCACATTCTGAGTAACAAGGAGATAATATTTTGCCGCCTCCTCATACTTACCAAGGGAGTAATAAATCTCTGCAATGTAAAATTCAACTTCTGCTGTTCTCGGGGAGAAGGGAAACAATTTAAGAAATTTTTTGTAACCCTCTATAGCAAGCTGATATTCCCTGAGGTCATTTTTCTCCTGAGCTCTTGCATGGTGAAATGTCGCGTACTCAATTAATATCTTCTCTGTCATCTCTTTCGAAATTTTTTCAAGGGCGGGATTGTCCTTGTTTTTTTCATACCATTCCGAACCGGGACCATAAAGTGTCACCAGCTTTTCCCTTGCTTCCACAGCATGTTCAATATCGTTTTTTCTCTCGTAACACTGCATTATCTTTTTCTGAACCTCAAGTGCTGAGATATCCATGGGCCACCGTTTCAACACATAATAGTAGACTTTGAGTGCCTTATCATATTCGGTTCTTTGAAAATAGACATCTCCAAGTTTTTTGAAAACATATATCTCGTAGGGGCGGTCTCCAATTTTTTTGAAATAATCTATAAGACCCTGCAGCCCCGTCCATTCAGAAAAATTAATGGCAATGTAATCGAGGGATTCTTTATAAACATCTGAGGCTCCTTTCTTTTTAAGAATCCCTTCCTTTTTCCTTTTTTCGTAATAATCAACAACTTTTACAAAATAGGTTACTGAGAGGGGATACTGATTTAACCGGTAGTATGACCATCCCAGTTTGTAAAGAGCCTTGTCGTAGAGGTTGGTTTCATTCCTGTATTTAAGCACCTGCTTATAGTTGTAAATTGCCTTTGGAATATCTGGTGGTACATCTCCGGGGGGGTCAAAATAGTACTCCCCTATTCTGAAATATGCTTCGGGGACAAAAACACTGTCAGGTCTGAGCTCAATCAGCTTCTGAAAAGCTACGAGGGCTTTCTGAGGCTCTCCCATCTCTTCGTAACAGTAGCCAATCAAATAATAGGCCACATCAAGCAACCTGTGATGAGGAAATCTGGTTACCACCTGTTTATAAAGTTCAATGGACCTTGAAAAATCTTTCTTAGGCAAAAGTGGCTTCTGCACAATCACGCCAGCATCGTAAAGTTCGAGAAGTTTCTCATATCTCTTCATAGCCTGAAGATAAAGATCACCATCATATTCGTAATAAAGTTCGGCAAGCCTCAGCATGGCGGCAGGGGTTACCTTTGCATTGGGATATCGTGCAATAAAGAGCTTTAGTGTAGCTATGTATTCCTTTCTCTGTTTTACTTCCTGTTCCTTTAAGGGATCAATCAACCTGTTATATTTTCTCTCTATGAGCTCTTTATCTCTCTTGAGACGGGTTTTCAGATACTCCTCTACCATTTTCTCCCGCCAATCAGACTCCTTTTCAAGCATTTTTGCCCTGACTTTGAGATCATTCATGAGTGTCTCATACTCCAGGAGAATATTGTCTGCCATCACTGTGACAGGAAAAAGTATTAACAGCACTCCTGCAAGGAAGAATAATCTGAATCTTCTCATTTTTTTCCTTCCTTTACAGAAGCCTTTTTTCTTTTAAATGCTTCAATTACCTCCGGAGCACCCTTCTCTTTTTCAATTGAAAATGTGATGAAAACATTGTCATGTGGCGCACAATCAAAATCGTACGATTCTCTGACTATGAGATTCTTCCTGGCAGGCTTCCAGAAGAGAAAACCCCTCGTTTTATAGTAAAATTTGAGTTCCAGATGGTGTTCCCCGGGTAAAATCATACCTGCAAAGCCTATGAAATTCTTCGCATTAGGTAGGTCCTGCACCCTATCATTCTGGAAGAGGAGAAATCCGTCAATAAATGCCTCTACTTTTTGCAACCTGTACTGCCATCCCATTCTATCTCTTATGCGTAATCTTAAATAAACATTCTCCTTTTTACCCGCTTTCAGTTTTACCGGCTTAAGTGGATTAAAGGGAGATTCTTTGAGGGTCGTTATAACCCTGCTGTAACTATCTACTTTCTGTTCCACAGATGCAACCTTTTTACCAACATCCCTGAAGTCAAATCCGTAAAGACTATCCTTTAAGTCAAGATTCTCCTCCAGTTTATCAAGTTCATCAACACTGACAGGTTTTAAATTAACTCCCTCTCCGAGCTTTAATTTAACCTCAGGTTTTTTTCTTGCCTCTGCAAGAAGATTGCTGTAGTAATTCTCAGCCCTGCTTATTTCATCTGCCTCAGCTTCATACAGGTTATTCACCTTCTTTTCATTCTCCTCCTTTATCTTCCAGCTTATATCAATAAATCCCATATGAGCCTGCATTGTGTAAAAATCCATCATCTTTCTGAAATTTTCCAGCTCCGCATACACAACCTTACCCCTCATCTGATCAGCTTCCCTTTTTAACCTTCCAAGTGCTTTTATATACTGTGCAAGTATTTTTTCCTTTTCCGTTATTTCCTTTCTCACTCTGGCTATTGCCTGGAGTTTCTTTCTTACCATTTCCTGTCTTATTACATTAATCTGATTACGGAGATACTCAATTTTTTTAAGCAGCGCATCTATCTTTTTCAAATACTTTTTTCGCTGATACCTTATCCTTCTTGCAAAATGATCCATTATCCTTTTTTCAATGGTAAAGGTCATTTCCCTCATTGAAGCAACTCTATTTTCATAGAAATCTATCAGAGGGTTCATATTTTCCAGCTGTTTCAATTCCCTCTCCAGTTCCGCCTTTGCCGCAAGGTATCTCTTCTGTTCAGGGGTGATACCCGTGGTTATTCCAGCGGCGTACTTCGAAATGACATCTGGAGGCAAAACTCCAGTCAGAAAATCAAGTATGGAGAGAAGCTCGTTCCTTTTTTCTGCTACTTTTTTCCTCAACTCTTCGAGTACATCCATAAGATAGGAAGTAAGTCTTCTCAATTCATAAACCTCTCCCAGAACCTTGGCACCTTCAAGAGATACCGCGTTTATTATCTCTGCCTTTTTGTACTGAAGAAGCTTGAGTTCAATCATTCTCATTGTATAAAGGATCTGCTTTATTTTATTATGGCTGAAAATGGTTCCTGGGATTATGGCCTGCCTTCCAGATTTCTCAGCAATTAATTTAACTTCTTCCAGCCTCTTGGAAATATCCTCAAGATCCTTCTGCATTCTGCTTATCTTCTCATAAAGCTCTTCACTTTTTCTCACTCTTCTGCTCTTCTTCAACCGCAGAAGAACATCCACAGGTACAGGCAGTCCTGTAAGAGCTGTTTCAGACTTAACCAGAATTTCCTCGTAAAAATTATGGAGATCCCTGTGACTCTGAAGAAACTTTTTCAATTTTTCCTCTATGCTTCCGTACTTTAAGAGATAGTTCTTAAACTC
>JALSQH010000017.1 GCA_026985515.1 bacterium | reverse complement strand
TGTATCTTCACAATATATGAGAGGGTTTCTCCCGTTACAACACCTGCCAGAAGTGGGCTGAGTTCAGTTTCACTTCTTTTATAGTATACCTTATATGTAATTCTGCTTCCCGGAGTAAGATTATCTCTTGCTTTAAACCATCTGACCATGAAATAATCATAGGAAGAGTCATCATCAATGGGGGTAACACTTTTTATTCCCATGAAATCTGGTGGTAACTTATCTTCGGTTGTAAGCTGTGTATTATTTTTATTGCATGAAACGAAGAGTAAAAGCAACATAACTATCAGTGCCCCAAATTTTCTCATAATTTTCCTCCTGCTTGAAAGTATTATAATGTTACTTTATCCCTCTGTCAATGAATTTCCGTGCCACTTGACACAGAGCTGTTAAGAGATATAATAATAGCAACTCAGGGGGTAACATTGTATAATGTATACAAATTGAGATTCACATTCCCCGCTAAAAATCAAAAAAAGAGGAGAGGCCATGAGTGGTAAAATTAGCAGAAGAGCGTTTTTGAAGGGCGCTGCCGGGGTTGCTGTAGGAGCAAGTCTCCTCAGGCCTTCCAGGGCAAAAGCAAAGGTAACAACAAAACAGATCAGGTATGTTCCGTCAGTATGTAATTTCTGTTCCACCACATGCAGTATAATGGTGGCTGTGAACCCGAAAGGTAAGGCTGTCAAAATTGAAGGCAACAGCAAGAGTTCCCTCAACCAGGGAAGAATCTGTGCAAGAGGCCAGACAGGGCTACAGCTTCTCTACAATCCTCATCGTTTGAAATATCCTCTAATCAGAGTGGAAGGAAGTAAAAGAGGAGAATGGAAATTCAGAAAAGCCACCTGGGACGAGGTTATTGATTACATTATCAAAAAGCTTAAGGATGAAAATATACAGCCATGGGAAATAGCAATGCCTTCCGGGTGGTTTAACTGCGTCTTCTACATGCCGGTTTCCCTGGCCTTTACACTTGCCTATGGGATGCCCAATATAGTGGCTTCACCCATGCAGCACTGCGTTGGTTCAAGCCATTTCGGAAATGACCTCGTTATTGGTGATTTCAACATTCATGACGAGGTCCTTGCAGATTATGATAAGGCTGATTACATTCTTGCAGCCCTTGGTAATGCTTCAATGGGTGGAATTTCAACAAGCAGGGCGGTGAGATTTGCAAAGGCTGTAAGGAGGGGAGCAGAGGTCGTTATTCTTGATCCAAGACTCTCCGAGACTGCCTCCAGGGCAACAAAGTGGATTCCCATAAAACCCGGAACAGATCTTGAATTTTTCCTTGCGATGATGAGCGAGATGCTTAATAAAGGTTACTATAATGCAGATTTCCTCAAAAAACACACAAACATGCCTCATCTTGTATTTGCTGAGAATGGTCAACCGGTAATGGAAATAGACAAAAAGAGGAATATGCCCGCGAAATTCTATGTATATGATGAAAACAGCAAGAAAATTGTGGCAGTTCCTGGATACACCAATACAAATGAGAAGGATATCACCGGAAAAGGAATCTCCCCTGCCCTTGAAATTCCAGCGAATGTTAGATTCAGGGGGAAAAAGGTTATTACAGTTTTCCAGTTATTCAGAAAGCAGCTTTCACAGTTCACTCCGGAGTGGGCTGAGAAAATTACCGGTGTTTCTGCTTCAACAATCAGAGCAGTGGCAAAGGGATTTGGAACAGCGAAACATCCAGTTATGGATCCAGGATGGCATGGTTCACGGTACAGAAACATCGTTCTTATCAGAAGAGTACAGACTATGATCCAGGCATTAACAGGCAATATTGATAAGGAGGGTGGATGGGTCTTCTCTGGAGAACATCATGAGAAAGTTGCCAACTTTCTCAGAGCGATGCAGAAGGGCGAGGAAGTAAGACCTGGTGAAATGCCTGGAATGCTCTTTGCAATGGCACTCCTCAATCTCTATGGAAACCCCAGGAGCTGGAAACATGGTCATCCTCATTTCTCCTTTGCTTTCTCAATTGTGAATGAAAAAGAAGGTAAGCCTGCAGTTC
Source organism: bacterium (assembly GCA_026985515.1). Classification (GTDB taxonomy): domain Bacteria; phylum JALSQH01; class JALSQH01; order JALSQH01; family JALSQH01; genus JALSQH01. The sequence goes on along the minus strand of JALSQH010000017.1, from coordinate 17,583 downwards.
TGATGCCTGCCTTTGCCGACTGGGGTCTTGATGAAGCTGTGGAAGGAAAACTGAAATGGCTTGATGGAAAACCATACCAGATAAAGGCCTTTTTTATAAATGGAAACAATCCCATCAGGAATTTCTACACTGCTGAAAGATGGAAAAAATTCTTCACTCATAAGAATGTAAAACTGATTATTGTTCATGATGTTCTACCCACAGAGGCAGCTGCTTATGCTGATGTAATTCTCCCCTCCACCACCTATCTGGAAAGGGATGAGCCCTTTGTCTATGGCAATGGTCCAAATCCTGATCTTATGAAGACAACCAGATTTAAGGTTGTGGAACCCCTCTATGATGTTAAGAGTTATCCCGATGTTGCAATGATGTGGCTTGAAAAACTGAATCTCCTTGATCCATTTTATGAATGGATGGAGAAATTGTTTGGACTTCCCGCTGAACACTACAAAAAGGTTGTTTCAGAAGAGGTCAGAAAAGGTAAATCTTATAACGATGCTTTGAGGAAAGCGACAGAAATGCTGCTGGAAAAGAAGCACCCTGGCATAATGGCCAGAATGAAGAAAGATGGAGTGGTTCTCATAGAGAAGAAGGAGGAATTCCTCAAAAAATCTGCTCTCTTTTATAAACTCCCTGCTCCCACACCATCTGGAAGAGTTGAGTTTTACAGTTACATGATGGCAATGATGGTTCAGCAGCATGGCTACAATGAATTCATTGATCCCACAATCAAATATATACCTGCCGAGGTAACGGGTAAAAAGATTGGTGAAAATGAATTTTACTTTATCTATGGTAAAACTCCAACAGAATCACATGCCTCAGCTGCTACTTTAGATAACAAGCTCCTCTCATTTGTGAATAATCTTATTGATCCTCTTGAAAAATATGGTCTGTGGATCAACAGTAAGGTTGCCCGGAAGCTGGGTATCAAATCTGGTGATCTGCTGGAGGTAGTTAATACAAAAACTGGCCAGAAAATCCATATTCAGGCTTATGTAACTGAGAAAGTAAGACCTGATACTGTTTTCATGCCTTCAAGTTTCGGTTCCGAGGCCAGACAGCTCAAAGTTGCATATGGTGTTGGAGCACCACTGAGTGAAATAGTGAGTTATGGAGTTGAGCCAATAGCCGCCGGGTTTCTTTCACAGGAATTCACGGTCAGGTTGAAAAAACTTTAAAAAAGGAGTTAGAGATGGCCCGATATGGAATGATCATAGATGCCACCACCTGTCTCGGGTGCAACGCCTGTACGGTGGCATGCATTGAGGAGAACCAAACAGCCTACTGGGGAGACAAGGTAAGGACAAGGGTATATGAAAAAGAAGTGGGGTCTTACCCTGATACGGACAGAATATTCCAGACACAGATATGTGTTCACTGTGATGATCCACCATGTGTTGATGTGTGTCCCACAGGTGCAAGCCACATTGGTCCCGGCGGTGTAGTGCTGGTTGATTATGAAAAGTGCATTCTCTGTGGTGCATGTGTTGAGGTATGTCCATATGATGCGAGATACTTCTACACCCCTCAGGATGTTCAGAAGGCCCGGGAAGAGTATGGACCTGATAATGAGCACTTTGTACCTCATGTGGATAAATGTACACTATGTATTCACAGAATTGAACAGGGACTTGAACCAGCCTGTGTGGCTACCTGTGTGGGAGAATCACGAATTTTCGTTGATTGGGATAATCTGACTCCCGAGCAGGAAGCTCTTGCAAAGAAGGCTGTTCCTCTCTTCAAAGGAAGTGATTACAGTAATATTTTCAGGGGCAACTTCGATCCAAAGCCCAAAATCAGATATATCATTGATAAAGAGAATGCAGTTCCCAAAAAGAAAGTGGGAGTTGGTGTCTGGTTATGGCACTATCTTGCAAAACCTCTCGGGTTACTCTCAATAGCAGGTATCCTGGGTGTTCTCGGGTTGAATTACATTATAACCAAGCCTCAGGTTAAAAAGATAAAAGAACAGCTTGAGGAAATGAAGTCGGAAGAGAAGAATAAGGAGGAATAAAATGGGAGAGAAATATGTTAGAAGATTTTCTCTCTGGACCAGAATAGTTCACTGGGTACATGTTTTTGCTTTTTTGGGATTGATATACACAGGCTTATCATACTTCATACCCCAGTTTGGATTTCTCGCAGCTCCATTGGGTGGAGTTAAAAATGCACTTTCCATACATATTGCCCTTGGTGTGCTCTTTGTAGCTATGCCAATTCTGTCGCTTTTCACACCATATCCCTATAAAGGGCTTGTCAAAGCCTTTACCTGGGATAAAGATGACAACAAATGGATGCTGGTTTTCCCCAAATTCTTTTTTGCCCCTGCAAGGTATTTTAAAGATATTGTCAGTATACCTCAGGGAAAGTTTAAAGCCGGGCAGAAAAATAATGTCTGGCTTGTTATATTATTTGGCCTGACATCAGCAGTAACAGGCTTTGCTCTTTACTACATAAGGGAACTTCATTCACCAGAATTGCTTAATTTGAAATTCTGGCTGCAACTCATACACAGTCTCGCTGGAACTATTTCATTCTCCATTATACTGGGACACATATACCTTGCAATTATCTTTCCACCTTTTCAAATGCATGGTTTTGCTCTCTGGAACATGGTAACAGGTTTGCAGCCCGCAGAAGAGGCAGAGCAATTTCACAGAAAATTTTATGAAGAGGCACTTCAGGAAGGTGAAGTTGTAGAAAAATGAAAAAGACAGAACCATCCAGAGAATCTCGTGCCCGGGCTTACCTCTGGTTTGCCCGGGCTTTTTCTTATCCAGATAAGGAAAGATATGAAGAAATGAGAATACTTGCTCAGGAACTAATTGATCTGGAAGAACTGAAGGATGAAATGGAAAGATGGATGGATCAGTTAGATTCTCTAAATTTTCAGGACGTGGAAGCCGATTTTGTAAATCTCTTTATTTCTGGATTTCCCACCACCATTGCACCTCCCTATGAGTCTGTCTACAGGAATAATGGACTGGTAATGGGTCCCACCACTGAAGATGTTATCGAGATGTATGCAAAATACCAGCTCGAACCAGCCGAGGAAAGCAGTCTCCCGGACTCACTCCCAATTGAACTTGAATTTATCGCCTTCCTTCTTGAAAATTATCCGGATTCCCGGGATCTCACATATTTCTTCAGAGAACATATTCTTTCCTGGATTGATGAATTTTTAGACAGAGTGGGAGACTCAGGAATTCCTCTCTTTGTAACACTTTCCAGAATGTTGAGGAAATTTATAGATCAGGAAAAAGACTTAATCAAATAAAAAAATGGTCGCGGGGGGAGGATTTGAACCTCCGACCTCCGGGTTATGAGCCCGACGGGCTACCAGGCTGCCCTACCCCGCTACTAATCATTATATAAAAGGAAGCTCTGATGTCAAGAGCAATTTACAATGATATGTGCTGGTAAACTTGATTTTAGGAAGTACATTCATTAGAATTAGAAGAAAAAAGAGGTAAGTAGTAATGAAGGAATTGAAAGTTTCTCTTGCGGTAATTCTTTTGTTTTCTCTATTAATATCCGGGTGCAAAGGAAAAAGCGAGGAGAAGAAAAGTTATACTCAAATAGCAAAGGGTTATCTCGAGAAAGGTAGTTATGATCTTGCAGCCCAATATTACGACAAGGCATTAAAAGAAAATCCGGAAAATGGTGAAGCACTGACAGGAAGTGCAATTTCCCACTTTCTTTCTCTGACCCTTGATTTTGCTGATTATCTTGCTTCTGTGTCAGGGATTAACAGATCAAAGGGGATTCCTCATGGAAGCTTTGATATTATGGGTACCAGAACAGAAAAGGAAGATATTCTTGAAGTGGCAAAGAAAATCATGAGCGGGTTTTTGGTAAGATGGGAGGAAATGGACAGATTACTGGATATCGCCAAAGAAAGAGGTGGAGATCTCAGGATCAAGACTCTTCCAGTGCTCTGGAATATGCAGAAGGTTATGGAACTGGGTGGAAAAATTGATAGAACTGATATCTACTTTTTGAGTATTTTAAGCAAAATTTTTCTCTCTACCGTTAAATTTATACTTTCTCAGGAGCTTGATCTGGACATTTATGGTATTTATACTCAGTATGTTCATCTGAAGGACAAAAGAATAAATGGAGAACCTGTACCGACTCCTCTGATTCTGATGAATATTATTGTCCAGCAACTCAATGACCCGGAGCTGAAATTTCTTCATTTAAGTGAATGGGATCTTGATCAAGATGGAACTCCTGATGGAAAGGAATTTTACACATATCCTTTGACAGGTTTGACGGAAGCATATAAAGATCTCATGAAACTTATCGAGACAGGGCTTGCTGAGCCTCTCTCTGATGATCAGGTGGTGATTGTTCTTGATCAGAAAAGAGGTGAGGAATTTTCAAAAATTACAGGAGATCAAAATTTCAAAAATATGTTTACCAGCATAAAGTATGATGTTGTTCTTTACAACAGGTTGTATGTAAACAATACAACAGCTTCCGTAAATCTCTTTTTAGATGAAAATGGAATTTCAGCCCTGAAGAGAATTTATTCTCACCTTACTACCCATACACCTGAGAGATTAAGTTTAAATGGAGATATTTTCCCTGTTCTGGCTGATATTGTTTCGTCGCTTCTCGATTTTGTAGCAAAAACAAAAATAGTTGAATTACCCGACATGGTGAAAAAATTCCTTTCAATTGGAACTCTCTATCCCGGTACCATATATGGATTATTGACTGGATTTATACCTGATGTAATTAATCTTGATCTCAGAACCTTCTTTGCAAATCCTGTTTCTTTCAGAGTTCTTCTCCCTCCATGGAGAAAAGATCCATACAACTCCGATGAAAATCTCTTTTTCCTTGAATGGGATACAACTGTTCCATATGAACCGGGAGTTTTATCTCAATATCCATTAAATGGACCTTACGGGATTATTCTCCCGAAAGATATTCCACCTGAAGATGTTGACCATTTCACTGCCGGCGTGTACCACGAAGAGCTTTACAGAGGATATGGAATAAAAAGGATACTTAAAGATACCCTTGCAACCCCTCTTCCCTACATCTCTTTCAGAAATAATAATGCATCTTTTAATGGTCTTCTTTATCTTGATTTTGCAAATGATAAAAAAGCCATAAATGATATTCTTAACCTTGAAGATTATTATGGGACCACAGATTATCCTGATGAATTTTCTCCTGCAACAGCAAGAGATTTTAATGCACTGATTGGTTATTTTTATGAGAAATTTAACCTCGGGAATTACATTTACAGGTAAGAAAATGGGAAGGAAACCGTCCGGAAAGATAAATCCCAGGGAAAGAATTTTGCGAGCAGCTGAGCATCTGTTTATGCAGCAGGGATACAAGAATACAACCATGAGGCAAATATCAGAGGAATCTGGAGTCGGATTGAGTAATATCTACTACTATTTTCGCAACAAATATGAAATTTTTTACACTCTCCTCACTGAACCCAATCATCTGACAAGGTTTGCTCCACTGATTTTTGCATTTTTTGATGAGGAGATTTTTCCTGATAACATAGAAAAACTGGGAGAAATCATAGAAAAAGTTTACAGAGATAACAGAAGTTATTTCATCCTGCTAACCATTGATGCCCTTGAGTTCAGCGGTAAACATGCCTCCATGGCTGTTAACTTCTTTTCTCAGGAACTATATGACAAATTTATATCCACCATAAAACCAAGATTTGAGGGAAAAGTTCGGGAAGATATAGATATCTTTTTCATAATGAGGTTGATCGTTCAGGTTTATTTCAATTACTTTATTACAGAGGATCTGTACGGAGGAAGATTTCATCTCGGGTATCCCCATGAGCAAACCATCAAATACATAGCAAAGATTCTCAAAGAGGGTTTCCTGAAGAGAAATTGTTGAATATTGATTCACCATTTCTATAATTATAAGTAATGAGGAAAACCGGATCAATAAGCAACAACCTCACACCGAGTCTCGAAGATTATCTGGAGGCTATTCTGATAATTTCAAAAGAGAAAAAAATTGCCAGAGTAAAGGATATCGCGGAACATCTTAAGGTGCGTACTGCTTCGGTAGTGGGAGCGTTAAAGATACTGGAAAAAAAGGGTTACGTCTCTCATGAACGGTATGGTTATGTTGAACTAACTGAAGAAGGGAAAAAAATAGCCAGCGAAGTTTACAGAAGGCATCTTATTCTCAAAGAGTTCTTTATTGAAGTACTTGATCTTCCTGAAAAAGAGGCTGAGGAGAATGCCTGTGCAATCGAGCATCACCTCACCTCTGACGCAGTGGACAGATTTCTGGCATTCATAAATTTCATAAAAGGATGTCCCAATGAGATACCCTTCTGGCTGAAAAGCTTTAAATATTACCTGTATACCGGCAAACGGCCAGAGGAATGTGGCAAAGGAAAAGTAGATTAGGAGGAGAAAATGGAGTTATTTGACCTTTACAGGAGAATTTCTGTTAAAAATGATAAGAAAATTCTCCTTATTGTTCTGGATGGCATAGGAGATCTTCCAGTTAATGGAGTAACTCCTCTGGAAGCTGCCAGAACACCAAATCTGGACAAACTTGCCAGTGAATCAACTCTTGGCCTCCACTTTCCCGTGGGAAGAGGGATAACTCCAGGCAGCGGTCCGGGTCACCTCTCTCTCTTCGGTTATGATCCACTGAAGTATGAAGTGGGAAGGGGTGTTCTATCTGCCCTTGGACTTGGAATGGAACTGACAGAAAGGGATGTGGCTGCAAGGGGAAATTTTGCAACAATAGATAGCGATGGAAAGGTGATCGATAGAAGGGCCGGAAGAATACCAACTGATCTGAATAGAAAATTAATTGAGAAACTCTCAAAAGAAATAAAGGAAATTGACGGAGTTGAGGTTTTTCTTAAAACGGAAGCTGAGCATAGATTCGCCCTCGTTTTGAGGGGAGAAGATCTGGGTGGAAGGGTGTCAGATACAGACCCGCAATTGACAGGTAAACCCCCACTTGAACCTGTGGGAGAGGATGAAAAATCACAGAGGACGGCTGAGGTGGTGAAAAAATTCATTGAAAAGGCTGCGAAAATACTTGCTGATGAACACCCTGCAAATTTTCTTCTTCTGAGAGGTTTTGATAAGTTGCCCCCTGTACCCTCCTTTGAGGAAATTTTTAAATTGAAAGCTGGTGCCATAGCCTCTTACCCAATGTACAGAGGCGTGGCAAAACTTGTGGGGATGGAAATTCTTGGCATTGATGGTGAAGGAGAATTATTGAAGGAAAAGATAGAGCTTTTAAAGAAAAAGTGGAATGAATATGAGTTTATTTTCCTCCATATCAAGAAGACCGACAGCTATGGAGAAGATGGAAATTTTGATGCAAAGGTGCATCATATAGAATCTTTTGATGAAGTACTGCCGGAGATACTCGCCCTGTCCCCCGATGTGCTTGCAATAACCGGAGATCATTCCACCCCTGTCCCCCTCAAAAACCACAGCTGGCATCCGGTGCCTGTACTTATCCATTCTCCATATGTGAGAAAAGATGATGCAAAAAGGTTCACTGAGAAAGAGGCTCTCAAAGGAAGTCTGGGGATGTTCAGGGGTACCGAATTGATGCCGCAGTTAATGGCTCATGCTTTAAAATTCAAAAAGTTTGGTGCCTGACAGTATTATGAAATTCCTCATTGCCGGAAGTGGAGCAATTGGATCAAGCATCGGAGGTTTCCTGCACAGGTGCGGCGAAGAAGTGTATTTTCTCGGGAGGGGAAAACATCTCGAAGCTATGCAGAAAAAGGGACTACATATCAGTGGAATCTGGGGGGAACATCATTTAGAAAATTTAAAAGCCTTTGATTCTGTAAATGATTTACCGGACATTGATGTTGTACTCTTTACAGTAAAGTCATATGATACTCGAACGATGGCAAAATTACTTTCAGAGAGATTTGGGGAGAAATGGGTAGTTTCTCTTCAGAATGGTCTTGGTAACTGGGAAACAATAGCTGAATTTTTTCCGGAGGATAGAATCATAGGAGGCAGAGTAATATATGGTGCTGAAATTGTTGAACCGGGACACGTCAAAATCACAGTTATCGCAGATGATACCCTCATCGGTCCCGCATTTGGAGGAAGGGAAACAGAAAACTTTGCAATTAAACTTGTTGATGTGTTCAAAAGGTGTGGGTTGCCTTTCAGATATGAAAAAAATATTCGCTCCTACCTCTGGGCAAAGGTGCTTTATAATAATGCCCTGAATCCCCTGGGAGCCATTCTTTCTTCAAACTATGGAAAAATGGCAGATTTTAAACCACTCAGAGATTCTATGCTTGAAATAATCAAAGAGACTTACAGTGTCGGGAAAAAACTGGGTGTGAAGTTTCTTATCGAGGAACCGGAAGATTACTTCAAGCATTTCATTGAAAAACTCATACCTCCCACCTATGATCACTTTCCATCAATGTACCACGACCTTCATCAGCGGGGAAAAACGGAAATTGATGCTCTTAATGGTGCAATTTCCCGATACGGAAAGGAACTGGGAATTCCCACTCCTGTTAATGACCTTATAACTGCCATGATAAAGTTTCTGGAAAAAAAACATGAAGAATAACATCGCCTTCATCAGGAAGGGCAGAGAAAAATCCATAAAAAACCACCATCCATGGATCTTCTCCGGTGCAATATCAAGGATTGAAAAAAACAATGATACCCCTGTCGTAAGAGTAGTTGATAGTGGAAAAAATTTCCTGGCATGGGGTCTTTTAAGTGAAAAATCGTCCCTGAGAATCAGGGTCATTTCCTTCGAAGAGAAAGTAATTCCAGGCCCTGATTTAATAAAAGGGAGAATAAGAAGATCTTTTGAATGGAAAAAGAGATTTCTTCAGAAAGTAACAGATGCTTTCAGGGTTATTAACAGTGAAGGCGATTTTTTACCAGGTCTTATCATCGATTATTACAATGGCTATGTGGTTTTCCAGATAAGATCGGCCGGGATGGAGTATTTTAAAGATGAGATTATTCAGATTTTAAAAGATGTTCTGAATCCCCGGGGCATACTGGAGAAAAATGACGTTGAGACCAGGAAAGTGGAAGGTCTACCCCTTGTAAAAGAAGTTGTATATGGTGAAGTACCTGAGAGGGTTCTCATTAAAGAGTGGGAATGGAAATTCTATGCTGACCTGATAAATGGACAGAAAACAGGCTTTTTCCTCGATCAGAGGGATAACAGAAAATTTCTGTTTGATATTGCAGAGAGGGAAATGAAGATTCTCAACACTTTTTCATACACTGGAGGATTTTCAATCCCTGCACTTCTCAGGGGTGCAAAGGTAACCAATGTGGAGATATCCAGAGAAGCTCTAAAACTTTCCATGGAAAATTATAAACTCAATGGATTTGAGCCAGTATTGGATGATTTTATAAGAGCGGATGTTTTTCAATTTCTTCGTGATGAATTCTCCCGTGGTAAAAGGTATGATGTAGTTGTGCTTGACCCACCCGCCTTTGCCAAAACCCTGAGCAGTGTAAAAAACGCAACAAGGGGCTACAAAGACATAAACATGAATGCCATAAAGATATTAAAAAGTGGGGGACTTCTGTTTACCTTTTCCTGTTCAAATCATGTTGATGCAACTCTGTTTCAAAAAATAGTTTTTTCTGCACTAAAAGATACTTCAAGGGAAGGTTATATCATAAAACGTCTTGGACAGCCGCCAGATCACACAATAAACCTGTATCACCCGGAAGGTGAATATTTAAAAGGCATGGTCATAAAAGTGTTCTGAACTATTCCCTGGGAACTTTCTTCCAGTCTTCTAAAAACTTTTCAATTCCACGGTCTGTCAGTGGATGGGAAGCAAGTTGCTTTATCACCTTAAAAGGTATTGTTGCAATGTCAGCTCCCAGGAGAGCAGCTTCAAGTACATGCATAGGATGTCGTATACTTGCCACTATGATTTCTGTTTCGAAATTGTAATTTGCATAAATATCTATTATCTGAAAGACCAGATTCATTCCATCTGAAGAAATGTCATCCAGTCTTCCCACAAATGGACTCACATATGTAGCTCCAGCCTTTGCCGCAAGAAGAGCCTGAAGAGGCGAAAATACAAGGGTAACATTAGTTTTTATTCCTTCCTGAGAAAGTATTTTCACAGCCTTCATACCTTCGATGGTCATGGGAATCTTGATCACAACATTTTCACCTAACTTTGCCAGTTCCCTCGCCTCTTTCACCATTCCCTCTGCATCCAGACTGACAACTTCCAGACTGACGGGACCATCAACAACTTCCAGGATCTCCTTAACAACTGTTTTAAATGGTTTCCCCGTCCGGGATATAAGGGTCGGATTGGTGGTAACACCATCAACGAGACCCATTTCAAGGGCGCTTTTGATTTCTTCGATATCTGCTGTATCAATAAAAAACTTCATACTTCACCTCCTTAAAATTTTGATCCAACCATCAAAAAGAGGGCGTCCTGGTCAAAATTATGCATTTCCGCTTCAAAAAAGATGTAAGGAGTAACAAAGTAATCCATTCCTATGAATATACCCCACGGGGTTACTGATCTGCTTCTTTCACTTAGAGATGAAAGTTTTATAAAATGGTAGGAATATTTAACACCGCCGTAAAATCCAAAAATCTCTGAAAAGAGTTTGCTCACAGAGAGTTTTGCATCAATCTTCGTCCAGTAGAGATTGGCCTCACTTCCGGAAATTTTTGAATACTCGGCAGCAACTTCGAAGGCAAGATTTATAAAGGTAAAGTTTTCATTAAGTGGAATTAACCTCAGACTCAAGCCATAAAAAGGGGAAAGAACTCCTCTGAAATTGCCTATTTTTTTTCTTGCGTCGTTGAGTCCACCGAATATGAAGATATTGATATAATCAGTTATGCCCATTCCGCCTTTAAGTATCATCTGAAAGCTGCTTATGGCATCAACATAATTATCTGGATTCTGAAGGGGACGGTAAATATAACCGAAGCCACTACCTGCCGAAAATTCCATATTTCCCAGGGGTAAACCGGGTATCCCACTTTCAGTTGCAAAAAGATTGACCGCCGTTACCACAAATATGAAGCTAATTACTGTGTTCCTTAATCTTCTTCTCATATTCAACAGCACACTCCAGACTGCAGAAATAGTATATTTTGCCATCAAATTCCACCCTCACTGCTCTCTCTTTTGGTATAAATTTTCCACAGTTGGGATCCCTGACAAGGATATCTCTGACCTTTTCTCCACCCTTCTGTCCTCCTGCACCTTCCGGTAGAGTTCTTTTGTAATATCTGTACAGCAGGTAAATCACCAGAACAGTAAAAATAAGTTTAAGCATATTTTCTTCTTGTAGCAAAAATAAAGAGGGCTACTATCATTATAGAGAATAACAGAGTTCCTGCATCATCTGTTCCAGAGCCCACCTGACAGGAGCATCCTGCTGTCTTTTCTTTCACTACTGATGGACCTTTCTGAACAGCAATTGGAGTGGTATAGTTCCCGGTGTTCATTTCGTCATGCTGGAAACTCTGCCACTGAATCGTGGTTTTCCCATTTCTTGAAGCCACGCCCTTTGTTTTCCATACATAAAGGAACCCCTTTCTTGTATTAACAGCCACTTCCAGATATCCATCACCATCAATATCACCCACAACAGGAGCGGTAATTATCCACTGCCCTGTAAACTTTGGCCATCCTTCAGCCTCCTTCCATGAAGAGACCTTGTAAGCATGCACAATATTTCCGCCTGAACCAGCCAGAATTTCGGGTTCACCATCATTATCAATATCAGCCACTGAGTAATTTCCAAAGAACTGCCAGTCTTCAATGATCTTGGGGAAGAAGGGCATTATTTTTCCAGTCCTTCCATCCCAGGCTATTACCTGATGATCAGCATCTATTCTTTTGGCTCCTATCCCCAGTCTCGCAAGAATTTCACTGCTTATTCCACCATCAATGATATCTGGAACTCCATCCATATTGAGATCTGCAAGGGATGGATTATTGAGAAGAACCACTGAAAAAGGTTTACCCTCACCTGGATATGATGGATCATAATTCCCGCTTCTAAAATGCCTTATCTTTTCACCTTTCCAGTTGAAGATAAAAGCTGGAAGAAACCCGCTTCCCACAGTGAGAACCACTATATCAAGTTTTCCATCACCGTTAAAATCAGCAAGAACAGGTGCATCTGGAATACCTCTTCCTATGTATGGAAGGACATTTATTGTGGAAACATGCACAGGCCATCCAGGCATTATCTCTCCAAATCTGTTAACAGCATATACTCTGCTGCTGTAAATGTAATCCTCATTTGGAAGATGACCCTTTGCGTAACTCTCCTCTGTTGCCACCACAATTTCAGGAAATCCGTCACCATCAATGTCTCCAACAGAAGGAGAAGCAACAATTCTCATCCGTGCATTCCCATTTTCGATGCATTTTTGTGGAGGATTATTTCCATTCCCCAGATTAACATATGATCCGGGAATACAGGCAGTATCATCGGAGTACGATTTGTCAACAAGTTCAACAGGAAAACCATCTACGGGTGTGCCATCGTAATGCCAGGCATAGAGGTATCCATCCATTCCTGCCGCAATAATTTCAAGAGTTCCATCACCATCAAGATCAGCTAAAGCGGGACTTGCAAAAAAACCATGATCAAGCACTTCAATAGGGTCTGTATGCGCATAGAAATTTGGATTCATGGAGACAGGGAAACCACTGAGTAACTCTCCCTTGTTATCAAAAGCAAATATCTTACCATCAAGAGTTGCAACCACAATCTCCTTGTTACCATCACCATCAAGATCTCCCACTGCCGGGGAGCTCAGTATTGAAGAATGATATTCAGGTTTAAGTTTTGTTTTATAAGCTTTTGAATTCAGATGTTGTTTTGGAAGGGGTGAATCTTCATCCAGACCTTCAAGGATATTTACATAAACGGGGAATCCATCAGCTTCTGTACCATCATACTTTACTGCATGAATTGAGCCATCAGAGAGAGCCATTATAATTTCCATTTTTCCGTCGTTATCAATGTCGCTTATGTTCAGTGCAGAGTCACCAGAGGAACCAAAGTAGATGGGGAAACCATGCAGAAGATCTCTGTCTCTCACTATGTAAACAGTCTTTCTTGACTCTCCTCTGTTGCCTTCATGATCAATTGCAGTGACAATAATGGTCATTGCATACTGATTTGTTTTCTTCCATATATCTTCAAGGGCAAAACCTGTTTGAGGTAGCGGTTTTTCCGGATTAATGGGTATATTTCTGAGATTGATCTCTGCAAGTGTTCCCTCAACAGGCTGGTTTAGATTATCCTTTTCCACAACAGTTGTAAATTTCTGCGGATCAAGGCCAAATCCAACTTTTACAATGTAGGAAAAGCCACTGCTTCTCCTTGCATTTACATATCCCTTTACCTTTAAAACAGGTGTTTTTACTGGATCAATGTTCTGCCACCATATTGGGGAATCAATCCTCACTTCGGGAGGAATCCTCCCCTCTTCCACCATTTTTACAGCTTTGTAGGCATTAACTCTGCCGTAACCGGTAAATCTATCCCACCCCTTTTGGTGGGGATAAAGGACTCTGCTGTTAAGTGATTCTGGAATATAAACATCATCTGCACTCATCTTTACAATTTGAAGAACCTCTTCTGCAGAAAGAGGTGGATCAAGATTTTTCTCATATCCTATTGAATAGATAAGTCCAACAACTCCACTTAAGATGCCAGTTGCACCTGAGGAGCAGGAAGTGCTTGGGGCGGAGACCATGATTTTAACACCGTAATTTGTGCAGTTTGCAAAGGCAAGGAAAGTGGTTGAGTCAGCTATAGAATCACCATCATATCTTATCGCATTTACATGAAGGGTTCTCTCTCCAGATGCGGGATAATTGTGATGATAACTATCTTCATCGGCAGCTGATGCCACAACAACTGCTCCGTTATCATAGGCATAGTTAATTGCATCCTGTGCAAACCTGTTGAAATTTATGCTGCCAAGAGCTTCCTGAATAACCCTTGCCCCTGAATCAACTGCAAAAATTACACCTTCTGCGAAGTTATTTACATCAGCAATGAAGCTGTCGCTCACCCTGACTGGCAGGATAGCGCAATCGGGACAGGAACCTATACCTCCAATTCCATTATCTCCTTCAGCCCCTGAATCTTTGGCCTCGCCTGTTCCATGTCCGAACCTGGTATCATCGTAAGGATCATTGTCGTTCCAGAACATATCCCATCCCGCTATGTCATCCACATATCCATTTCCATCATCGTCTATTCCATCACTGAAAGTGTGTATCAGGTCGCTTGGATCAAGGATATTATCTGCAGGATCATCACCAGCATCCATTTTTACCCTTGGATCGGCACAGTAGTCTTCAATGTTAAAAATTCCATCGCCATTCAAGTCGTAACCATCATTGGGAGTTACTTCGGTAAAGCCCCTGCAGTACCAGGCATTGTATCTATCTGATGTAACAAAGAAACTGTAATCAAATTCGGGACGTTTGTTGCCATTTAATTCTCCTCTGTTAAGGTATATTTTTCTTATCAGATCTTCTTCATCCCACTTTATTCCGGAGTCGAGAACAGCGATGATAATGTTAAAGTTACCTGTGGTAATTGTCCAGGCTTTGTCTGCCCACAATCCTGATCCCATGGCCCTTTCAGAAGCGCGTATATGTGTTGCTTCCGGTGGTATGTAACTTATGTAGTTCCACTTACCATGCAGGTCATTGGGTGGTCTGTGCTCATCCGGAAAATTTGAAGGAACTCTCGCAAATAGTTGAGTGGAAAACAACAGTAAAACCATAGTCCACAACAGCCTTTTCATTGAACATCCTCCTCACTTTGATTTGGATAGAGTTTAGTCCAAAAAAATCAAGTTTGCAAGGTACCTACTTCCCACAGAAATTTGATATATACCACCAGATATGTCTCATGAGCCAGAGGAGTATTTTCCCTTCTTTTTCTGTAACATTTCCTCTTCCCAGGATTCCCCTCGTTGCCCTTATGCTATTATTTTTTCCATTTTCAGGGGCAGAAGTTATCTCACATACTTTTGAAATATAGTCCACTATTTTTTCTACAGTGTTTCGGCTGATTCTTCTTGGTGGAGTTATTTCAGGCTCTTTCACAAAAGTTCTTCTTATCTCATATGCAATTATTCCCACAGATTGTGCCAGATTCAGTGATCTGAACTCCTGGTCTGTGTCTATTGTGATGTAATAATCACACAGCGCCAGTTCCTCGGATGTTAAACCTGTCTTTTCAGAACCAAACAGGATGGCATATTTTTCTCCGGGGTTTTCTTTTATGAAATTTTTAAAAGAATCAATTGTCATCCTCTGAGCCTTTCCCCTTCGTCTCGCAGTTGTTCCAAATACAACTGTTCTGTCAGAAATAGCCTCTTTTAGATCATCGAAAAATTTGATCTGATCAAGCAGAATGGAAGCAGATGCCGCCATGAGACTTGCCTCTTCTTCATCATAATGCCACATCTTTACCACTGCCAGATCCCTCAAACCAAAATTCGCCATTACTCTCAGTGCAGAGCCCACATTTCCTGAATTTCTTGGTCTGACAAGGACAAATCTGAAGTAGTTTTCAAGTATCATATTAGCCCCAGAATTGTAAGAATTTCAGTGGCCACTTCCTCTACCGCCTTCCTGGATACATTTACAACCGGCCATCCAAATTTTTGAAAAAGCCTCCGGGCGTAAGTTATTTCTCTTCTGACCTCTGTGAGGTCATAATATGAGGAGTCAGATAATCCAATCTTTTTTGCTCTTTCTTCTCTTATACGCTGCAACAACATGGGGTCAATGATCAGACCAACAACTTTCAGATTCGAGATCTTCTCAAAAAATTTTTCCTGTCTTTCCATCAATACCTCATTTCCATAAACAATAGGTATATTGGCCACTTTAAATCCCTGATGTGCAAGGTAAATACTCAGAGGAGTTTTTGAGGTTCTGGACACCCCCACCAGAATGATGTCAGCCTTGTCGAGATCGTCTGTTTTTGCTCCATCATCATGCTGAACAGTGAACTCAATGGCGTCAATTCTTTTGAAATACTCATCATTAACCCTGTGCAGAGTACCTGCCACCGACTCTGGAGCTTCATTAAAGAATTTTTCCATTGCCTCGAGAACAGGTCCAAGCACATCCACAAAAGGGATCTGTTTCTTTATAGCCTGATATATGATTTCAGATTTTATCACTTCGTTAACAACTGTAAAAATGATTAATCCTGGAGGTTCTATTTCACCAAAAATTCTGTCAACTTCCTGAATGCTCTTAATGTACGGAAATCTTTTGATCCTCAGAACCTTATTTGGAAATTGAATTAATGCTGCAACTGCAACTTTCTGGGCAGTTTCACCCGTGGCATCTGAGATGATATAAAGGGTACCATCTGATACTACACTCATTACCTTCCCATATAAAGCCTGTCTGCAAGAACTTCCGGCAGCCCTGCATCCCTGATTTTATCTGCGGCTCCTTTTATATCATAAACAACTCTTTTGGCAACAATGTATTTTTTCTCTGTATCAAAAATTGCGTAATAGGCTCTCGGATCAAAATCCCTTGGCTGACCAACGCTTCCCACACTTACAATGTAAAGATTCTCTTCATCAAAATGGAACTCCGATACATCATTGCCGTTAAGATCAACAAGATGAATCTCACCCTCTTTCTTTTCAAGGAGAAAAGCCTTGTGAGAATGACCAACAAAAACAATCTTTACATTGTTTTTCACCATAAATCTGAATATCTCCTCTGCGGTGTCATAGTCAAGAACATAATCAAACTGATCAGGATTGATGGGAGAGCCATGACTGAAGAGAAATTCATCAATCATGTAAGTGTAAGGAAGACTTTCCAGCCATGTTTTGCATTCAATATCAATTTGTCTGGCAGTCCATTCTATGGCGATTCTTGCATGTGCAGAAAAATAGGAAGTATCCATTTTTCCCACAATTACAGCATCGTGATTTCCCAGAAGGGAAACCTGGCAGTGTTCTTTCACCCACCTGCAGCATTCAAGGGGGTCTGCACCATATCCCACCACATCTCCAAGGTGAATGATGATATCAGGTTTTTCCTTCTGAATAGCAGCAGCAACTTCTCTGAGGGCTTCAAGATTTGCGTGAATATCACTTATAAGGGCTATTCTCATATGTGAAATTGTTCCTGTAGCAGTTAATCAATGAGTTTGCTGATATAATTGCCCAGCTGTTTCATCAGGTCTTCACTTTTCTGCTCTTTCAGTTTATCCCTGTCCTTGCTTTTTTCAAGAAGAGTCTGGGTTTTTTCTCTGTCATCCTCCTCCATTTTTTCCTCTTCCATAACTTCACCCAGAACACCTGGCTCTAACTTATAGGCAACCTCATCTTTGTAAAGGGCAGTATCCATATAGAGATCAAGACCCATTTTCACCATTTCTTCCTCAGTCTTGACCTTTCCAAGAAGATCCAGTTTATCTTCACCATCTTCTATCTTTATCACTCTGAATGCGGGCTTGATTTTAAAAAGTTCTTTCCTGTTTTCCACCATTACAAGAAGTATATCTTTTTCATAGGTTGCCC
>JALSQH010000016.1 GCA_026985515.1 bacterium | reverse complement strand
GAGGTTGAGGCAGAATTGCTGAGGCATCCTGCCATATTTGAGGCAGCTGTCTTTGGTGTACCACATCCCACAAAAAAGGAAATACCCGTCGCTGTTGTCACATTGAGGGATGGTGAGAATATTACCGAGGAAGAACTGGTAAAATGGGCGAAGGAAAACATTGCTCCCTACAAGGCACCGAGGAAAATAAAAATAATAAAGAAGGGTGAGATGCCCTATGGTCCCACGGGGAAGATCCTCAAGAGATTTCTAAAAGAAAGATACGGAAAAGAGCTTACTTCTTAGTAACCGTAACAAAAGGTTCCACCATTCTGATTACAGATTCCTCGTCAAAGGTATCCAGAGCATCTATAAGTTTGAGGAGGGCGAGGAGATTGTAGTTTCCAACAAGCAACCATGCCATAGCCTCGGGATTGAAGGTACTGACGATAAGCCCCTTATTCTGTGCATTTCTTATAGCCTTTGCAAGAATTGAAACAGCTTTCTGGAGATATGTTCTCAGTGCTTCTTTAATTTCAGGATCATCAGCCTCAGCTATAATCATCAGGCTCATCTTTGCAAGGGTGGGATCCCTCTTCAGGTAATTGTAGTAAAAACGGTAAACACTTCTGAATCCCTCCACCGGATCTGAGGAATACCTTTTCAAAATCTGCTTCAGATTTTCAATGAAGAAAGAACTTGTCTCTTCAATGCTCGCAATAAAAAGTTCTTTCTTGCTTTTAAAATGCTGATATATAAGGGCCTCGGAAACTCCTGCCTCCTTTGCAATCTCAGCAGTCGTGGCAGCCTGATAATTTTTTCTGGCAAAAACCCTGATGGCACTGTCAAGGATCCTCTTCCTTCTTTCTTCTCTTTTCAATCTCTTCATCTCAGTTCCTTTGTTAGTAAGTCCTAACTTATATTAGCACATTAACCCTGATTTTCAAAATTTACATTGGACTTTATCCACTCTATTGCCCGCTGAATTTTTTTCAGTGTTCTTATCTTCCCCAGAATCTCAAGGGTTTCGAAAATCCCCGGACTCACTGTTTTCCCTGTCACAGCCAGTCTGACTGCCTGAGCAAGATCCCTCAATTTCACATTGTATCTCTCTGAAACATCCCTGAAAGCCTTTTCCAGATTTTCCTCATTGAAATGAATCATCTTATCCATTTCTTCATAGAGGGCGCAGAGGGCATCAAAGACAGGTTTTTTTGAAAAGAACTTCCTTACCCCTTTTTCATCATAGGAATCTGGATAGGGTTCGAAGTAAAACCTGAGATTTTCATACAGCTCGATGAGGGTTCTGCTTCTCACCTTAACAAGGCCTATAAGTTTGAAAAATGAAGGGTCTGTCCCCAACTTGCTTCGCTGATCCGGAGGCAGTTTATCATATATCTCCTGGAATAACCTGTTGTGGTCTGAGGCTCTTATGTATTCTGCATTGAGCCACAATAGTTTTTCGGGGTTAAAAACCGCAGGGGATTTTCCAACACCAGAGAGATCAAATTTCTCTATCAGTTCCTCCTTCGTGAAAATCTCCTGATCTCCATAGGACCATCCAAGTCTCACCAGATAGTTAAAAAGAGCTTCAGGGAGATAACCTGCCTCCCTGTAGGCTTCAACAGAGGTGGCTCCATGTCTTTTACTAAGTCTCTTCTTATCTGGTCCCAGTATCATTGGAACATGGGCAAAATGGGGCAATTCAAAACCGAGGGCTCTGTAGATGACAATCTGTTTCGGGGTGTTTGAAATATGGTCATCTCCCCGGATAACATGGGTTATCTTCATATCAGCATCATCCACAACCACAACAAAATTATATGTGGGTGTATCATTTGACCTCCATATGATAAAATCTTCAACATCCTCAGCAGGAAAAGAAATGGTTCCTCTGATGAGATCATCATAATAAATTTTACCTTCCGTCGGTGTTTCCACTATCACAACGGGTGGAATGCCTTCCCTTGGAGAGAGCCACTCAGGATGATTTTCTTCAACTACACTTCTTTTGAACTTCTTCTTTTCCTTTTTCAGAGAATCCTTGAAAAGCGTCAATTCATCAGGGGTACACCAGCATTGATAACCCTTACCCCTTTTAATGAGGAGATCAAGATACTCTCTGTAAACATTCATCCTTTCACTCTGAAAGTAGGGACCCTCATCCCACTCAACACCCAGCCAGCGCAGGGAGTTTAGAATTGCCTCTGTGTATTCCTTCTTTGATCTTTCAACATCCGTATCTTCAATCCTCAGAATAAAGGTTCCCCCATGATGTCTCGCAAAGAGATAGTTAAAAATTGCAGTCCTGGCTCCTCCTATGTGGAGATAACCTGTTGGAGATGGTGCAAATCTAACTCTCACGCTCATTGTCTATCCTTTTTTTCCTTTGATTATACAGGGATAAGTGATGCGGGCAAATATAAAAGATGAAAGTTAACCTCCATTGACAGGAAAATCTTCCTTTTGTAGGATAAAGAATGTGAGGAAAGTTCTTACAATTTTGCTCAGTTTTCTCTTTATTCTTTCTAACTGTTCCTCTTCCAAGGAAATGAGGGAAATAGTAGAATTAAGCCACAGAGCCACACCTGTTTATGTGGAACAGAATCAGCTCTTTGTAAATGGTTTCCACATCATTCTCCGCGGTCTGAATGTCGCTGAGTCATTCAAAAGACCGGGAAGAGACAGTCTCGACACCTACTTTGGGAGTATAACTGAGGCTGATTTCAGATGGATGAGAGAAGAATGGGGATTCAACTTTGCCAGAATGATATTTGAGTGGTATCCCTTTGAACCTGAAGAGGGCAGATGGGATAATGCATACCTCGAAAATTTTGCCAGGAGAGTGACCTGGGCGGCTGAGAATGGAATATATGTACTGATCGACATGCACCAGGATCTCTACGGAAGAGGTTTTGGAGGCAACGGTGCCCCCGAGTGGACATGCAACTCGATCCATTACATAAACGCAAGAAAATACTGGTTACCAAGATGGTGGCTTAACTACTTTCAGGGGGATGTAATAGCCTGCTTTGATCACTTCTGGAATTCAAGGGATTACTTGTGGAAAGAATTTGGTGAGACATGGAGAAGGGTGGCTCATAGATTTAAGGACACGCAAAATGTCATTGGTTTCGAGATACTTAACGAACCCTTCCCGGGATCCTACGGGCCCTGTGAGTTTGAGAAAAACATTCTCTATCCCTTTTATCTCTATGTTGGGAAAATTATCAGAGAAACAGCCCCGGATAAACTGCTATTTTTTGAACCCTCAATCATGAGGGGAGCAGGATTAACATCATCTCTACCACCTCTCCCCTTTGATCAGATTGTCTACGCACCTCATTACTACGATCCCTTCATCCATGAGGGGGGGCAGTATGGGACTTCCCATAAGGGCTTTTACTATGGTATAATTCAGGACAGATTGAATGAGGCAAAGTATCAGAAAGCAGCCATGATTCTGGGTGAGTATGGAGGCTGGGGCCCCGACTACAGCTCAACTGCAAGGTACATTGATGATTTAATGGATGTCGTTGATCAGTTTAATCTGGGGGCTGCATACTGGGATATAGATTTTCTAAAAGACCACTTCTCCCAGTTTCCCCAGGATTTCATCTTCAGTCTCGCAAGAGCATATCCAGAAATGTGGATTGGGGAAGCAAGATTCAAATATGACTATACAATTCCTGAAATTACCATCAGATGGCGTGCCTCAAAGGGATCAAAAATGATTGTGGCCCTTCCATATCTCACTTTCAGGCATCAGGTTGAAGTTAAAACTGATGAAGGCGTAATATGGAAATGGAAAAACAGCTTTGAAATGGAATTTACCCTGGAAATGAATGGGGAATTCACAATAACCATTACAAAATCTTAATCAGGAGGAGAAAAGATGGGCAAATTTCTTCTTGCAATTGATCAGGGTACCACCGGAAACACGGCAATTATTTTAAGTGATCAACTTGAAGTCCTTGCAAAGGTTAACAGGGAATTCCCCCAGATCTATCCCCAGCCGGGCTGGGTTGAACACAACCCTGAGGACATCTGGAATGGTGTAGCAGAGGTGGTGAAAATTGCCATCAGCGAGGCAGGAATTGATCCATCTGAAATCGCCGCAATAGGTATAACCAACCAGAGGGAAACCACAATAGTGTGGGAAAAATCCACCGGTAAACCCCTCTACAACGCCATTGTATGGCAATGCAGAAGAACCACCCCCATATGTGAAGAGCTTCAGAGGGAGGGAAAGGAAGAGATAATAAGGGAAAAAACTGGTCTCGTCATCGACCCATACTTTTCAGGGACAAAACTGAAATGGCTTCTGGATAATGTGGATGGATTGAGGAAAAAAGCGGAGAAGGGAGAGGCTCTCTTCGGTACCGTTGATTCATTTCTTGTATTCAGATTGACCGGAGGAGAAGTACATGTGACTGATGTCTCAAATGCCTCCCGAACTCTCCTGATGAATATACACACTCTCCAGTGGGATGAGGAACTTCTTGATCTTCTCACTGTCCCTGCAGAAATGCTCCCAGAAATAAGACCCTCATCTCAGGTATATGGTTACACAAAGGAGCTCGATTTTCTCCCCGATGGAATCCCTGTGGCTGGAATGGCCGGAGACCAGCAATCTGCCCTCTTCGGTCAGGTGTGTTTTGAAGAGGGAGAGGCCAAGTGTACCTATGGTACAGGATCATTCACTCTCATGAACACAGGAACAAAACCAGTAGCCAGCAAACATGGACTCTTAACCACCGTTGCATGGCAACTGGAAGGAGGAGAAGTTTACTACGCACTGGAGGGAAGTGCATTCATAGCAGGGGCCGCAGTTCAGTGGCTAAGGGATGGACTTGGAATTATAAAAAGTGCTCCGGAGATTGAGGAGCTGGCAAAACAGGTTGATGACACAGAGGGAGTTGTGTTTGTACCTGCACTGACCGGACTTGGGGCTCCCTACTGGAGACCACAGGCAAGGGGGATTATCAGGGGGATAAACAGAGGAACAACAGCTGCACACATAGCAAGGGCAACCCTTGAGGGGATAGCTCTTCAGAACCATGACATAATAAGGGCAATGGAAGATGATCTGGGTGAGAAACTAAAGGAACTAAAAGTTGACGGAGGAGCCTCTCAGAATGACCTTCTCATGCAGATGCAGGCAGATTTTCTGCAGGCAACAATTGTCAGACCAAAAATCATTGAAACAACCGGGCTTGGAGCAGCACTCCTTGCAGGACTTGCGGTAGGGATATGGAAGTCACAGGAAGAGGTGAGGAGTGTATGGAAGGAGGATAAGAAATTCACCCCGCAGATGGATCCAATTAAAGTCCAGGAGAAA
>JALSQH010000015.1 GCA_026985515.1 bacterium | reverse complement strand
AGCAAGGCAATCAGTAACTTCTTCATCCCTTCACCTCCTTTTTTTAACTTCTGTTTACCTCCTTGCAACCACTGTGCCATTTTGCGGTTCACATAAAAAGCAGTTTATAAAGAGAATGGCAAAAAAACTAAACACCCATTAAAACAAATATGACAGAAATGTCATCCTTGAGAGGGTCAATGCTTGTTGAAGAAAAGGGGGTTCTTCTTTTCCACCCATTTAAAGAGAAGAGCAGGAAGGGACAAAATATCCTGAAGATTTCTCTCCAGGACAGGTTTCAGGACCTCCAGATCCCCTGTATTAATGTAGGAGAAATAGATTGAAGGGATATCGGAACCCTCAAACTCTTCATTCCTCTCAATTCCAAGCAACACTCTCTCAGCATTGTGTAATGTGGCAGGTTTCACCATGCCTCTTACAAGCTGATAGAGATCATAATGCTTTTTCTCGTCAGGTTCACCAAGACGATAGATGGAAAATCGACCCTTCAGTAAAGGGACATCAAATGTTTTTCCATTGTAGGTCACTATAACTCTGGATCTATTCCAGTGATCAAGCAAAATTTTCAGAACCTCAACCTCCTGAGGTGGAGAAGTTATGAGGTACTGAGAAACGATGAAAAGGGAGCCCTCAAACCAGCCAATTCCAGTAAGGAAGGGGAAATTCCCTGCCCCCATGCTAAGGGAAGTGGTTTCAAGGTCAAGGAAAAGCATTTCCTCCGGGCTTTCAATCACAGAGGGAAAAAAAGGAAGATAGAGAGGAAAAAATTTTTCAAAATCTCCCATTCTGAAAGTTCCGGTTTTATAATCTGAAGCAAATTCTCTTCTGAAGTTAACAGGAACATCTGGAAGGGGTATTCTCTCAACACTGTTACCAGATTTCTCATGAAAGGAGGACTTAAGTTTCTTTAACTTCTCCCTGATCCCCATTTTCAAAAAGCACCTTTCTCAAAATTTTCAAACTGTTGCCCTTAACATCATTATCTGTGTATGTAACGGGGCCCACACATGAGGGACAACCCCTCTCACAACCACATTCAGAGATTAATCTGTATGTTTCCATCAACAGATCCTTTTTCACCCTGAATAATTCTTCGCTGATACCCACACCTCCAGGGTAATTTTCATACAGGTAGATTGTGGGTGTATAGGCTTTTTCTGGAGAAGGGATTCTATTACCATCCAGATCCGTAAAAACTCCTCCCCCTGTAGTTTCATTATAATTCCACCTTCCCTCCCTGTCAGCAACCACCCTGCTTATGTCACGGGGGTCACACATGGCAAAGAGTGCAGCCACATTTTTCATTGCATAGCCTATCCCGTGGATGGCTTCAATATACTGGAATGTATCAAGTTCCACTTCACTCCTCAATTCCCCGGGAAAAGATACCCAGAAAGATGTGGTGTGCAACTCAATATCTGGAAGATGAACATCTCCATATCCCACATTTTCAGATGTGAAAAATTTTATCTTCTTAAAACCGGCAATGCTGGTTATAACCTGTACCTCTCCATAACCATATCCCAGGAAATCTTCTTCCTCATCAAAGACATCAAGCACCTTTAACCTTGAATATTCAATGGCATCAGTGTAGTAGTCAACTTTTGCTTTTTTCACAAAAGCCTTGTGGTTCCTGAAATCAAGTTTTTCAACCTGATAGGGTTCTCCCTCCACCATGTAAATTGCACCTTCATAGAGTATTCTCGGGGCGCTGAAATAATCGACCTCCGCTATGATTCGGGGAGCTGAGGTTGTATCAACAACAGTGAAATTTTCGTCACCCATCTGTCTCAGACTAACATTGTTGGCAGGGTAGCTCTCATCCATCCAGTACCACATATCTCCATTTTTAAAAACAACTCCCTCTTCTTCAAGATACTCCATTGCCTCATCCACCGAAGAATTTCCAAACTTCTCCCCTTCCTTGAAGGGCAACTCAAAGGCGGCACATTTTATGTGATCCATGAGAATCAGTAGATTATCAGGATTGATGAGGGCATGTTCGGGACTTCTGCTGAAAAAATACTCAGGATGATTCATCAGGAACTGATCAATGGGTGAACTCGTAGCCACCAGAATCGCTGCAGAATTTCCCTTTTTCCTTCCCGCCCTTCCAGCCTGCTGCCACGCACTTGCAATGGTTCCGGGAAAACCGGTCATTATTGCCACATCAAGGGAACCAATATCTATCCCCAGTTCAAGGGCATTGGTGGAAACAACGCCCTTTATTCTTCCACTTCTCAAACCCTCTTCAATTTCCCTTCTGCGCTTTGGTAAATAACCTCCCCTGTACCCTCTCACCATTCCGTAATCCTGAAGATTCTTTTCAAGGTAGGACCTCAGATAGCGGACCATTATCTCCACATGAAGTCTTGTATGTGCAAAAACTATTGTGTGAAAACCCTTTTCTATGAAACTCTTTGCGAGAAAGGTGGACTCCTTGAGGGCACTTCTCCTGATTCCCAGCTCAGCATCTATGAGGGGAGGATTGTAAAAATAGAAGAATTTCTTACCCGAAGGAGCACCATTTCTGTCAATGAGAACAGCTTCATCTTCAATTAATCTCTCTGCAAGTTCAACAGGGTTGGCGATAGTGGCTGATGTCATTATGAAAACAGGCTCAGACCCGTAAAACCTGTATATCCTCTTTAATCTCCTCAATACATTTGCAAAGTGACTGCCAAAGACACCACGATAT
This sequence comes from bacterium, assembly GCA_026985515.1. Taxonomy (GTDB): domain Bacteria; phylum JALSQH01; class JALSQH01; order JALSQH01; family JALSQH01; genus JALSQH01. Next base: position 2,737 of record JALSQH010000015.1, on the reverse strand, counting down.
GTGTGAAGTTCATCAATCACAATGAACTTCAGATTCTTGAAAAATTTATCCCATCTGTTATGGTGGGGAAGGATTCCCTGATGAAGCATGTCTGGATTTGTAACTATAATATTGCCTTTTTCCCTTATCTTCTGCCTTGCATCTGAAGGGGTATCTCCATCATAGGTAAAAGTTGTAAATGGATTTGCCAGGTATTTTTTTACATCATTCAACTCAGATAACTGATCCTGTGAGAGTGCCTTGGTGGGAAAAATATACAGAGCCCTGGTGGCAGGGTCTTTTAAAATTGTATCTATTACAGGCAGATTGTAGGCAAGGGTCTTTCCCGATGCAGTGGGAGTAACAATTACAACATTTTTACCTTTTTTCACAGCATCATAAGCTTCCCGCTGATGAGTATAAAGACGTGTGATGCCCCTCCGTTTAAGAGATTCTACCAGCTGAGGATGAAGGTCAGGGGGAAAATCGGTATACTTTCCCTCCCCTGGAGGAATCACTTCTCTGTGGATAAAATTCCTCCCCAAATTACTACTTTCTATTTCTCTCAGTGCCTCCTCAAGATCACGATATTTCTTCATCTCGCGGGCATTTTCAGAACTCTTGTACCAGGGGGAACTTTAAATTGAAAGAGGGAATCTTTCAAACCAGAGTTCAGTTTCTGGTTGTAAAATTTAATGATATTTTCGTTGTTGTAAAAATCGTAGGTCCTCACTTCAACCACTCTGAAATCCTTTTTATCAACAACCATGAGCATTCTGGTGAGATTGGGCATCTTTTCCCTGGGAGTCAATTCCAGAACATAGTATTTACTGGAGGGGTAATCACCGAGTTCAGTAAGTTTCACTTTAAAATCCTTTCTGAGATTCCCCATACCTTCAAGAAAGTTAACAGGGGTTCTTGCAACACTATCTTTAAGGGAACTTATTACAACCTCCTTTGCATCTGGTTGATAAACCCACATAACCTTACCATCTGAAACAATGGTCTGGGCATTCTTTCCGTAATATTCCCATCTCATTTTCCCACCATTTTTCAGAAAAACCTTACCCTTTCCTGTAACCCACCTGTTAAAGGTCCTGTTGTAGCTTTTCTGAGTAAAATCTGCTGAAAAGTCCACTGCCTTTTCATAAATTTTCTGCAATCTCTTTGCCACCCTGTCTGCCTTTCCTCCGTAACTTTTTACCGGGAAGAAAAGAAACACAGGTAAAACTGACCAGATAAGAAAATATTTTCCTCTCTTCATTTAATCCTCCAGATTCACATCAAAAAATTTCAAAACTTTCCTTGGCTTTGCACCATCTGCTTTTGAAATTATTCCTTCAGCCTCCATAATTTCAATGTACCTTGCTGCTCTATTATAGCCTATGCCCAGTCTTCTCTGCAACCTGCTGGCACTTACCTCACCCTCCTCCATTGCAATTTTCAGAGCCCTGTAATACATCTTATCCTTGAACTTATCAACATTCTCATATCTTCCATCAGAGGAATCTTCATCAAGGATGATAAGGTCATCTCTGTAAGCAGGGGTACCCTGTCTCTTCCAGAATTCCACAACTTTTTTAACCTCTTCCAGGGTGACAAGGGGACCCTGAATCCTCTTGATTTCATTTCTGGAGGGATGTAGAAAGAGCATGTCACCTTTACCCAGAAGCTGGGAAGCACCGGGATCGTCAAGAATTATTCGCGAATCAGTGGCAGATCTGACATTATAGGCAATTCTCGCGGGAAGATTTGCCTTTATGATTCCTGTGACAACTTTAGCAGAGGGCCTTTGGGTGGCAAGTATTATATGAATACCTGCTGCCCTTGCCTTCTGTGCCAGACGCGCAACAAATTCCTCTACCTTTTTACCGGTGGCAAACATAAGATCAGAATACTCATCTATAACAACAACAATGTATGGAAGATAGGAAAGACAGGCCCTTCCCTCTTCATCAAACTCAATACCTGGAGGCTGAAAAAGTTCATTATCGGGTTTAACACAGAGGATTTCCTCACTACCTGCCATTTCACTGAACTTTGCATTGTACTCCTCAATATTTCTGACCTTCATGAGCCTTAACATGGAGTATCTCCTCTCCATTTCTCCAACAATTCCCTTTAACACTCCCACTGCTCTGTCACTTTCTGAAATCACAGGTACAAGCAAGTGGGGGATATCTGAATAAATGGAGAGTTCAACCAGTTTTGGATCAACAAGGACAAGTCGCAGGTTTTTGGGAGAATGCCTGTACAACAACCCAACGAGAATTGAATTTATTCCAACACTCTTACCTGAACCAGTCATACCTGCCACCAGGATGTGGGGCATATCAACAAGGTCCTCAACCACAGGGGTTCCGGCAATATCAAGACCAAGGACAAGGGGAAGCTTCAATTTTTTATTGAGGTAAGCCCTGCTCTCCAGTATCTCTCTCAATCTCACAATTCTCCTGTACTCATTGGGAATCTCTATTCCCAGAACACCTTTTTCAGATATAACTGAAATTCTTACCTTTCTCGCCTTCACCGCCATTGCAAGATCATCGGCGAGATTCGTTACCTGAGAAACCTTGATACCGGGAGCCGGAACGAACTCATACCTCGTTATGATTGGACCCGGCAGGATCCCAACAACCTTTCCCTCTACCCTGAACTCTGCGAGTTTCTCCTTGAGTTTTACAGCCTTTTCCTTTAACTTCTCCTCCTCAATCTCAACGGAATCCTCATCGGGTGGAATGAGCAAATCTGTGGTCGG
>JALSQH010000014.1 GCA_026985515.1 bacterium | reverse complement strand
ATTTCCTGAAGCCATTGTGGTAACCAATGCCAAATGTAAAGGTATGCTGATGGATCTTTTGCATATTCCGGAGGAAAAGTTTATGGTGGTGAAAGAGGGGGAAAAGCTTTCTCTGGGCGGGAAAACTCTGGAGTTCATCTTTACCCCATGGGTGCACTGGCCTGAAACGATGAGCACCTATCTGGAAGAGGATAAAATTCTCTTCTCCTGTGATTTTTTTGGGTCCCACAGGGCTACTAGTCACCTTTTTGTGTATGACGAATATAAGGTAATTGAAGATGCAAAAAGGTACTACGCAGAAATAATGATGCCGTTCAGGAATCATATAAAGAAAAATATTGAAAAGATTTCCGGAAAAGAAATAAAATTTATTGCTCCCAGCCATGGGCCTGTATACAATAAGCCTGAACTTATAATGGATGCTTACAGAGACTGGATCTCTGACAAAGTGGTTAACAAAGTTATCATTCCCTATGTTTCTATGCACGGGAGCACAGAGGCAATAGTGAACTATATTGTGGATTCTTTTACCGAAAGGGGAATGGAAGTTCTCCCTATAAATCTTATAAAGGAAGACATTGGGAAGCTTTCCCTTGAAATAGTGGATGCATCAACCATAATTTTTGCCACTCCATATGTTTTGAGTGGTGCTCATCCTGCTATGGTTTACGCTGCGTATTTTGTTAATGCCCTTCGTCCCAAAACAAAGATTATTTCAATAACCGGTTCATACGGTTGGGGTGGAAAGGGTGTCGATCAGCTTAAATCCCTCCTTTCCTCTCTGAAGATGGAATGGGTGGAACCTCTTATGATAAAGGGCCACCCTGATAAGGAAGCTTTCTCAAAACTTGATGAATTTGTAGAAAAGATCATTGCAAAGCATAAGGAATTGAATTTAATGTGAAAGGGGAGGGTTATTTCCCTCCTCTGTTGTTTCTTACTTTTCTCTGCCCTTCATTATTGCCTGATGAAGGAAAATCAATATAATTGAATAAATTTTAAAGAGGAGTTTTTGATGGCAGTGGTAAAACCTTTTGCAGGAGTAAGGTATAATCCAGAAAAAGTAAATCTTGATGAGGTTGTTGCACCTCCCTATGACGTAATTTCGGAGGAGGAGCAGGAAAGATTGTACCAAAGTTCTCCGTACAATGTGGTCAGATTAATACTTGGCAAGATTTATGAGGAGAACAATGAGGGGCAAAACCGATATACACGTGCAAAGGAGTATCTTGATAACTGGCTATCTGAGGGGGTACTGATAAAGGATAGTCCTGCTTTTTACTTTATTGAGCAGGAGTATACACTTGAGACCGGAAGGAGATTAAAGAGAAAAGGATTTATTGGAAGGGTAAAACTTGAAGAACTGGGGGCAGGAGTCAAACCTCATGAGAGAACTTTAGATGCTCCAAAGGAAGACAGATTTAAATTGATGCAGGCAGTGGAAGGAAATTTATCACCTGTTTTTTCCCTTTATAAGGATCCTGACCTGACTCTTGAAAAGAAATGGGAATCTCTTGGGGAGCCCGACTTTTCTTTTATTGACACGGCTGGCATTCCAACAAAAGTATGGGTGATCAGGGATGAGGAAATGGTAAGACTGGTTGAGGATACACTGGCAGATAAAAAACTTTTCATTGCTGATGGTCATCACAGGTATGAAACTGCTCTCAACTTCAAAAAGTATTACAGATCAAAGTACAACATACCTGAAAATGAGGATCATCCTGTGGATTATGTTATGATGTATCTGGTTAACAGTGAGGATGAGGGACTTTTAATTCTCCCAACTCACAGATTACTTCATTCCCTTGGAAATAGAAGAGGGATTTTACTTGAGAGGTTGAGTGAACATTTTAAGCTCCGGAAAGCCGATATAGATCTCGATACCCCCATTGAGAGGATTTACGAATTACTTGACAGAAGCGATGCCCCCTTTATTCTGATGACAGGAGAAGGTAGTTTTGAAGTAATACCGGAGAAGGAAACTGTGGAAAGGCTTCTATCAGATCTCCCTGAGCCCCTCAGAAAGCTTAATGTAAATCTTCTCCACAGAGGTATACTTGAAAAATTGCTTGGAATCACCATGGAAGAGCAGGCGAAACAGAGAAATATTATTTATATCAAAGAGTTGAAGAAAGGAATTGAGTTTTTGAAAGAGGGAAAGGGTGACTTTCTATTTTTGATGAAGCCTCTTGCTATGGAAGATGTGGAAAGTGTAACCTCAATAGGTGAGAGAATGCCTCAAAAATCAACCTTTTTTTATCCCAAAATTCCAAGTGGTATTGTTTTTTATCTTTTCAAATTGAATCAGTGAATTACATCTTCAATTTTTACAAATTTGTATCCTCTCCTGATGAGATAGGTGTAGATACGTGGCAGGGCTTCATGGGTGTGCCATCCCCTTCCATTGATGTGGAATATGAGTATATCTCCAGGCCTCGTTTTCCATGTTACCCACTGGAAGAGCTTGAGTGCAGAAGCATGCTTATCAGGGTCTCCGCTGGGGAATGTCCATTGTATCACTCTGTATCCAAGTGATTCCACAATTTCGAGAGCATGGGTGTTGTAATTTCCTCCGGGGAATCTGAAGAATCTGGTTCTGTAGCCAGTGATGCTCAGGATTATCTCTTCAGTTGTTTTCACTTCACTTACTATCTGTGGATCCGGCAATCTTTCCATGTGCAGGTAGTGATTGAATGAGTGATTTTCAATTTCAAAGAAGGGAAAAGCAGAGATCTTTTTAAGTGTACCTGCATTGCGAAGAGCAAATTTCCCACTTACAAAAATAGTTGATGGAACAGAATAGGAGATTAGAAAGTTAAGGATACGGGTATCAAAGTAGGATGGATGAACTGTTTCACAGGCATCAAAGGTGAGTGCCACCACTTTTCTGGTGGTAAATATTCTTGTTACGGGCTTTTCTGTTTTTCTCATCAGAAAAATTATAGAACCTTTTTACTGATTTTAGAAGTTACCGGGTTGAATCCCGGGTATGATGTTGAGAAGATTGAGTTCCCTGTCTGATCTTGCCGCATATGGAGAAAATTTATGTTGTAGAGCCATTGATATGAAATTTTTGATTCGTTCCAGGTTGTCTCCGTAATATCCGCTTCCATCATCAACGTAATCCACGCAGAGGACAAATTTATCATTTTTAATGATCTTCTGGAGCATAGTGATTCTGTTTTCATTTATCCACTTTTGCTCTTCATCAGACCATCTTCTGGTCCCGTTAAAGAAAAGATCTTCAGCAGCCCATCCATCAATTTCATTCAGTAACCTTCCATCATCAAATTTAAGAATACCCTCTCCATTTTGAGGAATTATGAGAAAATTTTTTCCTTTTCTGTTCCTCGTATATTTTGAGATACTGATAATAAAATCAATCATCTTCTCTGCTGTAAATTCTTCTTTGTAGCCTTTTGCTACCCAGAATTCAAATTCATCCACTTTATCCAGATAGATACCTGAAAAGCCCTGTTGTAGAATTTTGTCTATATATGTGAAAATTATTTTCTGCCATTGTGAATCCCAGTATTTAACTGCATAGTTACCCTTCCACTCGGGATTTTCGGGTCCGAGCCAGTCAGGGGGGTTTTTCTGCCATTCTTCCTTCCAGTAAAACCTGTAGTCTTCAGCTTCTCCAATACTTATATAGGCAACGGGAATAACTCCGTGGGATTTAATTGAATTGATCTCATCTTTTGAATAGATACTATTTTCACTGCCGTCTCTTGAATAGTCCATTACTATCAGTTTGAAACCTGATGTCTCAATTTCTTCAGGATCTGCTCCCTGTAACTGATAGGCCCATGATATGGGATGAAAATTCTCTTTTTTTTCTGTATTCGTTGAGCACGAAATTAAAACAGCAGTTAACAGAATTGTCAAAAGAAGTACTCTCATATTTGAGATAATACATATTTCCTTTATCAGGGCAAGAGAACCTTTACAGCTTTGGTCTCAGTGTCAGTATGAGAACGGGGAGGAAGAATAAAGCACTTATCAACCCAATAAAAAGGGTTATACTTCCAAGAAGTCCAAGGTCTATCGTTGCCACAAAATTGGAAGTTACCAGAATCAAAAAGCCTGCAATTACCAGGAAGGTGGTTGAAACAATTGCTCTCCCGGAGCTTATGATTGTTTTGTACATAGCTGAATGGTAACCGAGGCCTGAGTGCAATTCCTCTTTATAGCGTGCCACATAGTGGATAACATTGTCAATAGCTATACCCATGGATATGCTGAAAATAACAACTGTTGACATTCTCAGCGGGATTCCCACGAAACCCATAAATCCCATTGTAAAAATCATGGGTAAGGTGGTGGGGATCATGCTGAGTGCGGCTAACCTTATTGAACCGAACTCTATAAACACAAGCAGAAAAACCAGGAAAAATGCCACGATGAAACTGCTCATGAGGTCTTTTACAACATGTTCGAGGGCCTTATTAACAATGAGTGATGATCCTGTGTAGTGAATTTTCACGTCTTTCGGAATATTCAATTTCTTCTGAAACTTCTTGATTCTGTTTAAGAGGGAGAAAAACCATTTACTACCGTAATCTTTGGTTCTTATACTTATTCTCATCTTTGAGTAATCTTCTGTGAGAAGTTTTCCAGTCAGGTCCTGTCCCCCCGACATGGAGTAGAGGAGAAGATACTGTGCAATCAGATTTCTGCTGTCGGGTATTTTGTAATACTTCGGATCATCATTGTGGAATGCCTGGTTCATTCTTTTTAAAAGGTCCATAAAACTTATGACATTACTTACACCATCCTGCTTTTCAATAAATTCTTCCAGCCTGTCTAATTTCTTCAATAAATCAGGGTCTTTCATCCTGTCCGGTTCGTCAGAATATACTGCTATTTCAAGGGGAATGACACCGGAGAGATGCTGTTCCATCATTCTATTTGCCACACTTACCGGATGATTTCTCTTTAATTCCTGCAACATTCTGTGTTCTATTCTCATTTTCGTAATGCCAAGAATAGCAAGAAAAACTGTAAAAATAGCAAGAAGCAGAACAAGTCTTGTGTGTCTTTCATTTACCCTGCTGATCCATACAAGGAATTTTCCCAGTAACCCTTTGTCAAGTTCTTTTTTTATCCAGACTTCAGGTTTCTTAAAGAATGAAAGCATGGATGGTACAAAAATAATGGTAACAACATAGGCTATCATCACACCGCCGGCTGCAAGCAGTCCAAATTTCTTTACAATGGAGATCTTTGCTGTGTAATTGGCAGCAAACCCAACGGCTGTGGTTACACTTGTCATCAAACATGCAAGGGCCATTGCAGCAAGCATAGACCTGATTGCGTCAATTTTGACAGGAAATTTGGGTACTTCCTCATAGTAGCGGTTAATCTGGTGTATTGAATCAGCAAGTCCATAGACAAGGAGGAAAGGGGGAATGATGTTGTTGAGTGCATTGAGTTTCTGACCAGTTAAAACG
>JALSQH010000013.1 GCA_026985515.1 bacterium | reverse complement strand
GTCACAAACATCCTCTCTATGACCCTGTTCTCTGTTCCATTCTTTATCACTGCAAAGAAACTCCTCAAAAATCCCCCCGCATGGGTTACATCCCTGTAATTTAACCTTCCATGCTGCATCAGAATGTTATTGGCAAAATTGTCATACTCATCTATAAGAAGGTAGTAACTCACACCTATGTCCGCCAGCACCTTGATGAGATTGTCCATTATGTCTCCTGCAAATTCTTCACTCAGTACAATGTCTTTCACCTTTTCCAGATCAGGATAAATCTCACTGTATCTCACAAAAAAACTCGCCACATCCCTCTTAACACTCCTGTTAAAGGAATGCTCCGTCTCCCTCAGATCCCCATGTACAGGTATCCCTGAAAAATTAAACTTCAGCACTGCAAAGCTGTTCCTCAGAGGCGTGGGATTCCTACCTATGTAGGTATCTCCAAATAAATCCTCAAAATGCTCCTCCATCCTGATGTCGTAGTAATGCTCTAAAATGGAGAGAAAGAGGGATTTACCAAACCTGCGGGGACGGAGAAAGAAGAGATACTGGCTACCCAGGTCTTCTATTTTGGGTATGAAATGAGTCTTATCAACAAAATAAAAATTCTGCTTCCTTAACTTCCAGTAATTGGCTACTCCATAGGGGATCTTCTTCATGGGTATATTATAGCAGAGGGAGGGGAAAAGGAAAAGAATGCGATTGTTACAGATGTCACTTTAGATATTACCATCTAAGGAATTGTTGATTTTTGGTAATCAAGTCTTATACAATCTTCACAACACTCTCCTACCTGAACACCATGCTCCACTGTGACACTACCTGTAACTTCTGCTGGACCAGTCTCTTTTATGTATCTCGAAATATCTTCAAAGACTTTCTTTACATTCTGAATGTCCTGCAGAAAATCTCTATCCAGATAATGCCACGAATTACTTATCGAATAAAAATGCAAGAATATGGGTGACTTCTCCCCAGTCAGCCACCCGCTCTTCACTATCTCACAATCTTCTCCGGACGAAGGGTAATAAGGGCAATAATCTTCATTGATAAAACCATTTTCAGTCAGAATGGAAGAAAGTTGCACTTTCAGATCATCGGCGTAAGTTTTATTGTCTGTAAGAAAATGCCCTATTAACACAGGAGTAACTTCAGAAACAGGAAGCGGCTTATCATCACCACAACATGCCCAACCTTTCCAGCATATATTATTTGCTATTTCATACATTCCGCTTTTCCCAATAGAATCAGTAACTGAACGGGGTACAAACTCACTTGACCTGCAACTGCTGGACACCCATTCAGCATAGCTTTTCCACTCAGCAGGCAGAGCATCAGGATTATCTATACCGGATACCTCAGTAATATAATTAAGGTAATTTTGATACTCAGTGCCACGGAATACTTTAGAAAAATCTATAACATAACCATCCTCAGAGAGACCTCTATAAAGGGGTATCTCAGTAGTAAGATAACTTTGATATTCATTCCACTGGAACACTCTGGTAAGATCTACATATGAAGCATCTCCCATACCTGCCACTACAAACGGTAACAATTTCCCCTCTTTTTCTCCCTTCCTACCCACCTCCCTCAGTAATCTTGTAAGATAAAATAAGCCGGGTTTTCTGTTGCTTACCGAAGGCGTCCACTCCGGATAACCACAACAGGACCAGCTAAGCCGGATCCACCTCAGACAATACCCGAGTTTCTTCATTACCAGGGCAAGTTGCAGTAAATAGCTAAGGCCATCCTTCTTATCAATTGTTCCCACTGGCAGGTATCTATTTTTTTCAAAATTCTCCCACCACGGCCAGCGTGTTTTTGGATCTTTAAAATAAGAAAGTTTCACCCGCGTAAAAGTGGAGAAGTAATTTGTTGTAATTTTCAGAAATCCTTTCCTTACAACTCCACCACTAACTTCCAGGCTGTAGGGAATCTGACATATATTTTCACGGCATATAATATCTCCATTGTAAAACACCTGCCCTTTGTCAATTAAAACACTCTCTGCAGAAATTTTCCCCTTCAGAACAACATCCCTCCCCGAGAAAATATCTGTAAATATTATGCCTGATACTTCTCCAGAATTAACTTCAAAATTCTCCGAAATCAGGAGACCCCTCCCTATAACCAGTTTCCCACCATTTACAACAACCCTCTCAGCAACAATACTGACATCCCTTCCATACAGCTCCCCTCCTCCCTCTATATCCAGCAACCTGAATCTGTATCCTCCTGCTTCAAGAGTCACTTTACTGGAAACCGTTAAAACTGATGGATAGGTACTGGCTAAATTCCAGTCGTTCGCACTCTCGTAACTCCACCAGGGACATTCACTCACTCCCCAGGCATACTTAAATCCCTTAACTTCAGTTTCAGAAGAAACTGAAAAAGTACCTCCGGGTGGATAAACAAGATCCCCCGAGATGTAGCTATCTCCCTCAATATCAATCTCACCCATACCTCCCACCGCTCCAAAAAACTCTAAATCTGGCTCCCCATCATAATTCACCGAGGCAACCTTCACATCTTTTAACCTCACACTGCTGCAACCATAAACTGCAAAACCATCGTTGAGACTCTTCTCCATATCCAGCTTCCCCCACCCAGCATAGGAGAGACTGAAGGACATGGGGGAAAAGGAGGGAGAGGGAGAAGAAGAATTATTCTCCTTATGCTGACAGGAGAAAAGGAAAAGAGATAATGCAAAAGTTAATGCTAAGAATTTACTGATTTTCATCATTTTCTTCATTGTTGTGCTCCTCCTTTAAAGGAAGATAGCAATTGAAATTTAACACTTTTCATTTCCATCATCCTTCTCTCTCTTACTATCTAAAGTGTAGCACTAAAATCCCACAAGTCAAGAAAAATACTTAAATACCAGATAGATAGCGGGATAAATGCTGGTTCAATCACGATGGGAGCCATATTCCCTGGAGTTATATCTGCAAGAGTAAAAACGGAGGGACAGAAGGTCGGAAAGGGGGAAAGTGAATAACCTTCTGGGCAGGTGGAGACCTTCTGTCCCGGAGTGGTTCTGTGACGGAGACAGACACGATGGGATAAAGGCGGAGCAATCGTGGAATGCCCGCAGAGGAAGACATCCTTTTTGCGGAGCCTCCCATCGAGTCGGCTGGGAAAGTGGTTTATTCAAGTGAAGCCACTGCCACGGAGTCACACTTAACGGAGGGACAGAAGGTCGGAAAGGGGGGAATTGAACAAACCTGCGGGGCGGATAGAGACCTCCTGTCCCGGAGTGGTTCTGTGACGGAGACAGACACGATGGGATAAAGGCGGAGCAATCGTGGAATGCCCGCAGAGGAAGACATCCTTTTTGCGGAGCCTCCCATCGGGTCGGCTGTGAAAGTGGTTTACTAAAGTGAACTCACCTCCACGGAGTCACACTTAACGGAGGGACTGAAGGTCGGAAAAGGGGGGAAATTGAACAAACCTGCGGGGCAGCAATTCACAATCTTCCTGTGAAGGGGGATCTCAGGCAGAGAGGAACCCGGAACATATCAAGCCCAGTTGGGTTGCATATGAAACAAAGGACCTCCGCATCTCAACTTTACCCCTGAAAAGCAATCATTTCATTCTTCATACCCGTACTTCTTCTCAACCTCCTCTGGTGTCCTGGGATTAACTATCCCCTCAATAATACTCTCAAGGAGATCCATACTGTTTCTCAAAATCGTTATTTTGGCCCCTGCGTCTGTATAATCATAAGTGTGAAGTACATTCGGAGAAAGGGCAATCAACCATCCATCTGGATTCAATCTGGCAACTCTCTCTATCATTGAGAGCGTTTTATCCCTCCCCCAGATAGAGTCAATCAAAATTAAGCGGTAAATGTTACTGAAAGGACTCAAAAATTCCTCAAGAGAGTTAAAAACTCTTACTTCCACCCCTTCAAACCTATCTGCAACCTTTTTAACCCTGTCAATCATCTCCGCATCTGTAGTAATAAGGGCAATCTTCATAATACCTCCTCTCACTTAAATTCTATTAAAAATTTCTCCATGTGTAAATTTTCATCTCTCACAAAACTTATGTCTCTGCAGATTTCACTGAAAATTCCACTGTATTTTTCGTTTACAGTATTAAACACTTCTGGATGTACTCTAACCTTCACACTCTGACCTCTACATCCTCTGTCAGGAAATAACTCTTTCAAGTCTCTGTATATTTCTCCCACAATTGTATCAGGAGACTTTATGTAACCTCTTCCATCACAGTAGGGACATTTTATAGAAATATATGATGCCAGACTTTTTCCTTCCTTTTTCCTTGTCATTTCAACAAGTCCCAGGCGTGATATCCTTTCAATCTCTGGTTTACCCTGATCTTCGAGCAACCTGGCCCTGAAGAATTCGTAAAGAATCTGTCTGTTTTTCCTCCTTCTCATGTTGACAAAATCAACAATAATAATGCCGCCCACATCTCTTAATCTCAGCTGATGAGCAATTTCTTCAGCGGCTTCCCTGTTTATCTTGAGAAACATCTCTTCCGGGTCACCCTCCGGAGTAAATTTTCCTGAATTCACATCAATGGAAGTAAGTGCCTCAGTTTCCTGAATAACTATGTACCCTCCCGATGGTAACCAGATCACATTTCTCATAACTCTATCATAAATATCCCTCAAACCAAATGCAGAAAAAACAGGACCCTTTGAATAAAACACCACATCTTTTGAGCGGGAGGGTGCCAGAACTTTTATTATATCTTTTATTTTTCTGTATTCTTCCCTGTCATCAACATAGATTTTGCTTAAATCTTCGTCCAGATAATCTCTGACAAGTTTCAAACTCAGAGGAATATCCTGGTAAAGTATCCTCGGAGCAGATTCATTCATCCTCACTTCAATCTTTTTTAAAAGAGATAGTAAAAATTTTAATTCTCTTTTAAGATAGCTTGCGGGAATATTTTCAGCAGATGTTCTGATTATAACGCCGATATTTTTACCCTGAAGCTCCTTTGACACAAGTTCTTTTAACTTTCTTCTTTTGTTCTGATCCTCTATTTTCCTGGATACACCAATAAAGTTCATAAATGGTAGAAGCACAATATACTTCCCGGGTATAGCAATATTGGTAGTTACCTTTGGACCTTTATCCCCCACCACATCCCTGGTTACCTGTACTATGACTTCGTCACCGGGTTTCAATTTTTTCTTCAAAAATCTGTCAAATTCCTTTCTGAAATCCACTCCTTCATCAACAGAGGCAATCTGCTTAAACGAATCTTTCAGGTCTTCAAAATTCATGTAAGCAGCCTTTTCAAGCCCTATATCCACAAATACTGCTTTCAAGCCCTTGATTACCCTGCTTATTTTTCCCTTATAAATATTCCCCACAATCCCTTTTTCATATTTTCTCTCACTGTGAACCTCGACCACTCTATCCCCGTCAATAACAGCTCCCCTCACTTCCACTGGAGTAACTTCAATTACCAGTTTTTTCA
>JALSQH010000012.1 GCA_026985515.1 bacterium | reverse complement strand
ACCCCTTTCGTTTTTTCAAGAGTTATGTTCATTGCTTCTGCAATGAGTTTCAGGCAGTCATCTTCACTGATTTGATTTAAATGTGCACCTGGATGAAAATTCAGTTTATCAAGGCCAAGCTGTGAAGCCCTCGTTACTTCATCTATAAATGCTTCCAGCGCCTTTTCCCACTTTGCTCTATCCGGGTTGCCAAGATTAATCAGATAACTGTCATGGGGAAGGACATGTTTAACCTGAATTTCTGATCTCTCAAGATTCTTTTTGAATTCAGTGATTGTTTTTTCATCGTAGGGCTTTGCGTACCATCTTCTCTGGTTTTTTAGAAAGAGAGCAAAGGCTTTTGCACCAATTTCCACTGCGTTTATGGGGGCATTCTGTACTCCCCCAACTGTTTTAACGTGTGCACCAACAAATTTTTTCATGATACACCTTCCCTTTCCCAATTAAGTAATCTTCTTTTGATTTCAATTCCACCCGAAAATCCTCCCGGTGATCCATCTTTTCTTATCACTCTGTGGCAGGGGAAAAGCAGCGGCCATCTGTTTCGTGCTAAAAGGTTTCCCACATATCTTGAGTACTTTTTGCTTCCGAAAAATTTTTCCGAAAGTTCCCCGTAGGAAATCGTTTGTCCTGGTGGGATTTTCTGAAGGAAAAGGTAAAATCTCAGTTCATTTTCGGGTGGAGGATGATGGAGTTCAAAGGGAATTCCCTTTATCTGCTTATTTTTTAAAAAATCCTGGAAGAACTTCTCCACTTTTTCCCATACGGGATAGTTTCTTTCACAATTTTCCTGTCCATGGGGAGGATTGAAAGTGATCCTTTCAACTTTGTTGTTTTTCACAATAATCCAGAATCCCACCTCAGCATCCTCTATGAAAAAATACTTAACCTCCACAGTAATATATTATACCCCTTTTGAGGGGAAGGGCAATGAGAGGATGGATCAGGGTGATTTTAGAAGCTTCGCGTTTATTGCAACTATAACTGTACTGAGTGACATCAGCACAGCTCCAATTGCTGGAGAAATTATAATTCCTTCGCTGTAGAGAACCCCTGCTGCAAGTGGAATGGCAATAATATTGTATCCAGCTGCCCAGAATAGATTTTGGATCATTTTTCTGTAAGTTGCCCTACCAAGTTTGATCAGAGAAACAACATCTGCAGGAGAACTATTGGTGAGAATGATATCTGCTGTTTCCAAACTGATGTCAAAATAATTTGATTTTTCGGGTTATTATGATAAAATTTTCCATCAGATTTCTGGATATGTGAGGCCTAAGTGGATAAGAAGATAGGTTTCTGGGAAGCTTTTGCAATTGGTGTGGGCGGTATGGTTGGTGGGGGAATATTTGCTGTACTGGGTCTCACGATCCAGCTTGCAAGGGGTGCTGCACCACTTGCTTTTGCAATGGCGGGGTTAATAGCTCTTCTCACTGCTTATTCCTATGTGAAACTTTCTCTGCGATACCCGAGTGAAGGTGGCACTATTGAATTTATTGTCCAGGCTTATGGAAATGGTGTTTTCTCCGCGGTAGTGAATATCCTTATGGTAATGAGTTATGTAGTGATGCTTGCTCTGTACGCCTATGCGTTTGGCAGTTATGGTGCTGCGCTGGTAGGGATGGCAAATGTTCAGTGGTTACAGAAATCATTTGCTGTGGTAATAATTGTTATTCTCGCAATGATTAACCTCATGGGTGCAACAACTACGGGTAAAACAGAAGATATCCTTGTTTTTATAAAGATTTTGATACTTATGATTTTTGTTATTGCTGGTCTTCGTAACATTGATTATGAAAGATTATCGCCTCGAGCGTGGGAACCAATTTACAATATTGCTGCAGGAAGTTTTATAATTTTTCTTGCCTATGAGGGATTTGAATTAATAGCAAATACTGCAAAGGATATCAGGAATCCAGCAAAAAATCTTAAATTAGCCTATTATTCTTCTGTTCTCTTTGTGATAGTTCTTTATGTGTTGATTGCAGTTGTAGCGATAGGGCATCTTTCCTTTGCTGAAGTCGCAAAGGCAAAAGATTATGCACTGGCCGAGGCGGCAAGACCATTTTTCGGCCAGACTGGATTTGTTTTAATTGGGATAGCTGCGTTACTTTCAACTGCTTCTGCGATCAACGCAACCATCTATGGGAGTGGGAGGACAAGTTACCTCGTTGCAAAACTGGGAGAATTGCCCGAGAGTTTTGAGAAGAGATTTGAACACGGTTATGAAGGTATGATCATTATTTCCTTATTAGGTATTATCTTTGCCACTTCTTTTAATCTTGATAACATTTCTGTGGCAGGAAGTGCAGGATTCTTGATTATTTTTATGCTTGTTAATTTTGCAGGGTTCAAACTTGCAAAAGAGGTGAAAGCGAGCAGAATAATAACTCTGGCAGGTGGAATTTTGTGTTCTATTGCTATAGCAGTCTTGATCTGGTACAATGCAGTTTACTCACCAGCCTCACTTATTTCAAGTGGGATTGTGCTTGCTGCCGTATTAATGTTCAGTATTTCTTTCTTTACTTACAAAAAGGAAGGCAAAATTATTGCTGAGTATATAGACAAGGAACTGGAATGGATGGAGAAAGCTGGGAAACAGAAAAAAATTATTTGAGCATCATGTACTATTTTTATAATTTCCTGATCTCACTACATAATGATCAGGTAGGGGATGCGGATATATGTACGCAAAGGCGGAGAATTCTTCACCGGTATTAAGAGTTTTTACTTTTATCTGCTTCCTCTGGTAACCTTCTTCAATTTCGTCCAGAATTTTGAATATACCTTTCTCAACCCTGTAGAGTTCCCCGTAGACATGATGAGTGGGTTTTTCAACCATGAAGGGGATACCAGATGCATAGAAAGTGAATTTGTCAACTGTTACTGCTTCATCAATAAATTCTGCTCTTCCTTCCAGAAGATTATGAAGACCAAAACCTCTCATTAGAGTGCCGTAGACGAAAAGGTATGTACTCTTTTTCATGATTATGTTTCTAACCGTGTTCCTATTATAATCAGGATTATTCCCGATATACCCCCACCATATGTGATAAGCAGAGGCAACCACAATCCTTGAGAGAGCAGGGCTTTCCAGGGTATCAGAAGATAACACAGTGGCCACAAAACAACTTCTGTGAATGTTCCAATTGTTCCAAATTCCTGTTGCAAATAGGAGGTCTCAAACAAATACTCCCAGATACCACTGGCGAGCAATATTACTATCCCGGCTACTTTTGAAGTGTAACTGAGGAACTTTTTCATCATAACAGTGTCTGTAGATGATGTTCAACTTGTATAGTTACTTATAATTCTCTATTTTTTTCTGTCTTGAAAATTTTCTCACTGAGTTAATCTATTTTTCTGCTGATCTATGCCCTTTATTTTATTCCATATTTCTTCTTTGCCTTTTCCACCATCTCCTTTATTTTATCAGTTACAAACAGAGTCTGTTTCTTACGGTATCCCATAGCGTAGGTTGACATTCCATACCTGGTTCCATCCCTGATGTATCTTTCAGCCGGAGAAGGCATTTCAACTTCAGTGACTTCAATAACTTTTCCCAATCCTTCGATTTCATCTCCAATCTTTACCATTGTGACCTCCTGTTTAATTTTTCTTGCCAGTTACTTATATTTTATCACATTTGGGAGAAGGTGCATAGTGGGGGTGGTGTCAAGTATAAAGAGTTGGATAGGAACTATCTACCTAAATCCCTCATAGTTAGGCTGAAAACTATGAAAGCAGGGACGATGTTGCAGGAATGGTACATGTTTCAATCCCTCATAGTTAGGCTGAAAACATGAAAAGGTTTTTGACTTTGAGTTTGACTTGCCACCGGATTTCAATCCCTCATAGTTAGGCTGAAAACGCTTATTTAGACTTTGTTAGAAAATATGGGAAGAATCATTTCAATCCCTCATAGTTAGGCTGAAAACACTTGTTGAACACATGTTAAATTCTCCAAAAGAATTCATTTCAATCCCTCATAGTTAGGCTGAAAACTCGCATGTATGCTCATTTTTAACCTCGAAGTCCTTGCACATTTCAATCCCTCATAGTTAGGCTGAAAACGTATATATTGCAGGCTATCTAAAAATATCTCTTGCATTTCAATCCCTCATAGTTAGGCTGAAAACGAAGATGTATCAGGTTTTATCGATGCTTTAACAAAAGATTTCAATCCCTCATAGTTAGGCTGAAAACGCGGAGAGGATGAAAAATAAAGGTAAGCTCTCTGAATTTCAATCCCTCATAGTTAGGCTGAAAACGGTGGATCAAAGAATTATACACAAAAGAGATTGACGAATTTCAATCCCTCATAGTTAGGCTGAAAACGAGTTAAAGGAAAAACTTGAGGAGAGGGTTAAAAATCTATTTCAATCCCTCATAGTTAGGCTGAAAACTCTGGTTGGGTTAGCACTATTGACCACACCTGTTTAATTTCAATCCCTCATAGTTAGGCTGAAAACTAATGTAATAATGGGACCTCCTTTTTGTGTTCATGTAAAATTTATAGGTTATTTAATGGAATTTGTCAAGATTTTTCTGTCGATCCCCCGGGGTTTTTGCATTATCGGAGGTCGACAGAAAATATGGTTTTATCTCCTCTTGGCGTTAAAATTTTGCCGCTATTCTTTTGTAATATCATCAAGAGAGTAATTTTTTATTTTCATTCCACTTCCTCTATTGTACCTATCATCCCATTCTCTTAATACTAATGGGAAGTAATAGACATCTTCTACAAAAGGTGATTTGTTTGAGTTATTATCTATGTCAATCTTTGCTTCTATTGGTAATCTGCATTTATTGGTTAGTGACCTGGTTAAAGCTAATATGATGAAATTGTTTGACTTTTCTTCTTGGAAAGAAATTTGTGATACTTCTTCGAATTTCACTTTCCCGAATCCCGAATTTTTGTCTGCTCCTATAAATGCAATAGTGTTTTTGACCGACATAAAGAACTGTTGAATGTCTTCATCATCTTTATTTATTCTTACCCATCCAATAAATTTTTGTGCTATGAGATATTCTCTTTCATATAGACTACCTTCAAGGTATGTGTTGGTAAGAGGATTTATTGCGGTCTTTAACTCTGAAGAAATATATTTTCTTTTTTCATTCTCATCAATATTAAATAGGGGGTTATTATTTTCGTCAATTAAATAAAAATTTGTGAGTCTTATATTTTTAAGTTTTCGTTTTGCCTCTTCATAGTTTACAGTTTTTTTTATTACCTTATATAATTTCACGAAAGTATTCCACATGGTCCAGGCAGGAATAAATGTATAGGTTTCAGAAAGAATATTATAATTTCTTTTTGTTATTGATATGAAAGATAGGGCTTTCAAATGAATTTCAAAAAATACAAAATTATTATCAGTCATAATTCACCCCATTATTTATGTTGCATTGCCTTTGCTTTGTATCTTGCATAGATTAGCATTTTTTCAAGAATGGTTTTTGCAAAAAGGAGTTTTGAAAGATCTTTAGAAAGTTTAAGAAATTGTTCTTCTATAACTTCTTTCAAATCCTTATTCGCTTCAATATGTTCAATGAGATTGACTTTTGATAAAATCCTTGCAGTCTGGATAAGCATTGCTCTGTGTGGTTCTTTGTCCTGA
>JALSQH010000011.1 GCA_026985515.1 bacterium | reverse complement strand
ACCAAGGCCTGTTGTGTAGTAAGAATAACCTGAATTTTCATCTTTAGATTTTTTGATTTTTCCACCTTCATCGATAACCCTGTCCCCTCCCACAGGATTGTAGAGATGAAGGGAGATAACCCTGTCTTTGCTCTGTGAATAATCTTTCTGAATGTAGAAAAAATATCCAGCCTTTGCTGTTTCCTCTTTTTTTCCCTCATTGTTACCGCAACTGCTCATAAAAAACAGTAATGGTAATAATAAAACCCCCGTCACCAAAAATTTAAACTTCATAAAAACTCCTTTTTCCGGCTGAACACGAATTGTGGAGGGATTTAATTCAGAATCCAGCCTTTTTTATTTCTTTTATGATATCAGAAAAAATATAAATTGCAAAAATTTTTAACTTCTTGCAATCAGCTCTCCCGGAACGGGAGGAGAGGCTGAGTATACCTCTTTTACTCTCACTTTTGCAAATGGAGTAATTCCCAGATGGCCAATTCCTTCATATATTCCTTTCAATTGATATGAAGCTGGCTCAAGAGTGAGGATGTTAACTGCAATATATTGGCCCTTTCTTAGTTTTTTGATTTTTTTCATATATCTCATTATCGGGAAGAAAAGCAGATCCCCTTTTAATCCCATTGCGAGAGTAGGGTAAATAAATGGAAACCCATCATCTTCCACAAAGGAGATAACTTTAAAGCCAATCAGTCTGTCAAATTTCTCTCTCACAGCTTCGGGAATTTCAATTGAATTTCCTGCTTCCCTCTGCAGCGCTTTTCCAATCTTTGATAGAATAACTCCATTCAGATTCTGCAGTACTGGTATTCTGAAAGTTTTGAATTCAGAAACTGGTTGTATTATGCCTGCGCTTCTTATGCCGGTATAGGCATTATATCTGAAAAGCTCATTGTTGTTTATGTAATCAACATCAGGACCTGTTTTAACGAATTCTTTGAAAATTCCCCTTCCGCCAGTTGCTCTAAGTTGCTGGGTAAAAGCAAGGATGTAAACCCTGTTGTCGTGAAGCAGATTCTTCTTTGTTTTCCAGATCATGAATTCTCCAAAGGCCAGATGATCTTCCTTCGGTACAGTGAGAGAAATAATCAGTACCACATTGGGTTTACCATCTTCCCCCACCGTTGCCAGAAATTTTGGATTAAGTGGTCCTCTGAAGATTTCTATTGCACCTTTTGTAAGCATAATTCCCTCCTAATCTCTGACTGTTCCCGTCCAGTAGCTGTTTTTTATCCCATGTTTTACGGCTATTTCAAGGAGCTGCTGCATCCTGTACCTGCTCATTAGAGGAGTATCTTTTAAAAGGAACTGCATATTGAGCCTCTCATACTTATCCTTGCAGGTGTTGTTATATGCAAGGAGATCATATCTTTCGCATGTGGGGAGGTTCTCCTTTATGAACTTCGCAATTCCTGCAATGTTCTCATCCTGATCAGTATAACCAGGTATCACCGGAGTCCTCACCCAGATTTTCTTTCTCAGGGTTTGGGAAATAAACTTTGCATTTTCAAGAATAGGCTCCAGGGGAACGCCTGTGTACTTTTTATGAAGTTCAGGATCTATCTGCTTTATGTCAAGGAGTACGAGATCAATGTTCTGCAAAGCTTCTTCAATGACTTCCTTTGAAGCAAAAGCAGTTGTGTCAATGGCAACATGCAGGCCCGCGTTGTGGAACATCTCTGCCATTTTTTTCAGGGGTCTGAACTGAAGTAGCGGCTCACCACCCCCAAAGGTGACCCCCCCGCCAGATTTTTCATAGAAGGGTTTATCTCTCATAACCTCTTCAAATATTTCTTCAACCTCCCTGACTTCACCAATTACCTCAAGTGCTCCGGAAGGACAAGCTTCCACACAATCTCCACAGGCTGTGCACTTATCACGGTCAATAATCATTCCCTCTCTGGTTAACTTCAGAGCATTTTCAGGGCAGACCTTCATACAATCCATGGCTGCTATACATCTGACAGAGTACCAGACAAGCTGTGGTTCCCTTGAAATACTTTCAGGATTGTGACACCAGGGACATCTCAGGGGACATCCCTTGAAGAAAATGGTGGTCCTTATTCCCGGCCCATCTTCAGTGCTGAATCTTTCTATGTTGAAGATCAGGACCCTGTTTTCATCCACATTATAGTTTGTGAGACTCTCTTGCAATAATCTCATCCTGCATTTCCTTTCCGAGCATTACAAAGTAGGCGTTGTAGCCAGTTATCCTTACCAGAAGATTCTGATACTCTTCCGGATGTTTCTGCGCCTCTCTGAGTGTATCAGCATCTATAATGTTGATCTGAAGAGCAGTCCCTCCATGTTCATTGTAT
This sequence comes from bacterium, assembly GCA_026985515.1. GTDB lineage: Bacteria > JALSQH01 > JALSQH01 > JALSQH01 > JALSQH01 > JALSQH01. The sequence continues at coordinate 18,575 of JALSQH010000011.1, read as the reverse complement.
GTTCGGAGAAAATTTGCCATTTTTTCAATGTGCTCCTCATCTCTCAGCATGGCTGGACTGAAATTCATGGTGTGAGAATCTCCATTTGGTGCCGTTTCCAGACCGAGTTTACCCACAGATAAAACCTCTGCTGTGGGTCCCTTTTTGGCCATTCCGTCGATAGGTCCGATGGCATTGGCAAGGAATGTTCCCTGCCTCCTCCCATCCGGAGTGGCAGCCGTACTTGGTGCATAGGCAATCCAGTAATTCCATGAGAGGTAGCCACCACGGAATCTCCGCCCTGTAGCCGGGCTTACTTTCGTGAAAACATACCTCGTCCAGAATTGAGAGACAAATCTTGCCATCTGATCAGCTTCGTCGTTATCGTTGCCATATTTGGGAGCCTTGTTGATGAGAATCTGTCTTATTCTTTCCCCATCTCTTCCGGCAAAGTTGTTTTTGAGATGGTGAATAAGCTCATCCATGGAGATTTTCTTTTCTTCAAAGACAAGTTTCTTAACAGCTGTGAGAGAATCAGCAGTGTTGGCAAGTCCGATACCTTCCACTGTGATGAAATTGTAAACCGGTCCTCCCGCTGTCACGTCTTTTCTCTTCTCTATGCAGCCTTCAACCAGTGCAGAGAGGTAGGGAGTTGGTTCAAATTCCGCCCTTATTGCGTCAGCTTCCATGGCTGCTTCAAGGAGCATATCCAGTATGTGCTTTAACTGTTTTAAAAATGCCTGTTTGAACTCTTCAAAGTTTTTGAATTTTCTGGGGTCACCAGTTTTCAAACCTATTCTTTTCCCGCTTCTCAGATCTATCCCGTTGAACATGGTGAGTTCAATTGCCTTTAAAAGATTTATGTTCACATCAACTGTGCCTGATCTATCCTTACCCTGAAAGGTGTTTTCCAGGCATCCCACAGGTGCATAGTTCCACACCTCATCCTCAGGCATCCCCTGCCAGAGCAGCCCCTTTATTGCCTGTTCATCAAAGTTTATCAGAAAGGGTGACCCCTGAGTCTTCAGAACCATTCTGGTGATTCTTTTCAGAACTTCATCAGGGGTGTTTTTGTGGACCCTGATGTTTGGTTTGGGCTCAAGCATATTCATCTCTTCAATCACATCAAAGATGAGCCAGGTCAGTTCATTAGTCATATCTTCCCCATTGGGACCCATTCCGCTGAGGGTCATCAGCTGTCCAAAACCTGAATTAATTCCCTGATTCTGTCCCACTCTTCCCTGATAATCGTAAACATAGTTGTGTTTTATCCAGAAAGCCATGAGGAGTTCTTTTGCAAAATCTTTTGTGATTCTCCCACTCTCAATGTCGTTTTTGAAGTAGGGATAAACATACTGATCAAACCGGCCGTATGAGAGCCCTGCTCCGGGGTAAGATTCTGCTGCCATAACAAGCATATGGGTGAACCAGAGAGATTGCAGGGCTTCCCAGAATGTCTCTGCTGGCTCCCAGGGAACTTTTGCTGTTATTCTTGCAATTTCCTCCAGTTCAGCTTTTCTCTGTGGATCTTTCTCCCTCTTTGCAAGCCTTCTTGCTTCCCAGCTGTATCGTTCTGATAAGGTTCTGGCCCCTTCAAGGGCGAGAATCATTGATTCGAGAAACTCTTTCTTCTCCCTGTCCTTCTCCTTTTTCATTTCCATCCTGATGTAATTCACTATTCCCTTCATTCCCATTTTCAGTACCCGGGGATAATCAGGAATTATGTGTCCAGGGATGGCCCCTGTGTTTCCAATACCCACTTCATTGAGAAATTCCACCTTTTTGAGCCATCTGAATTCCCTTTTGTACCACCTTTTCTGTTCTTTCGGGGTCAGGACCTTGGAAAGGGCGGTATTGAAATAGGAACCAACAATTAATTCTCCATCAAGGATTTTGACAGGGAGATACTTTTCAAGCACTATTTTAAAGAAAAGGCCCCTTCTGTAAGCTATCGTGTGTTTCCAGAAATCAGCGGGAACTTCCACCTTTTCAGCCATTGCTCTGAGTGCATCAAACATTCCCCGCATGAAGGGAAACAGTTCGGGTACGACCCCCCAGTTGTGAGGTGACCATACGGGATCTCCCGGCATTCCTGTTGTGTAGGCTCTCACCTCATTTCTGAAATAGTCCCGGTTGTAGAAAGAGAAATATTCATCCCGCAGTTTTTTTATCCTTGGTGGCAGCTTTTCTGAAGGCTGCCATATTTCAACAGTTGATTTTTCAGCCATTTTCTTCTCCTCCTTCCAGTTTTTTGAGGAGATGCTCCTCCCCATGTTTGAGAAGTTCTTTCATAATTTCAACTGATAGGTCGGGATTTTTTTCTTTGACGGCCAGATAAAGCTCTTCATGCTTCTGGTGCACATATGGAATTACTGATGGATCAGAGAAAAAGATGCCGGTAAAGGTTGTGTAGGTTGATTTGATGGAGTTCAGCATCAGTTGCAGAACTATGTTTTTTGATGCTTTGAAAATGGCCCTGTGGAATTGAAAATCGAGAGTGGTGAAATAGGGTGGATCTGCTATGTGTTTGGCCTCCTGATACAGGATCTCATCCATTATTTCAAGATCTTCCTCTGTCCTGTTGATGGCAGCTTCCATTGCTGCGTCGCATTCGAGTACTTCTCTCATTCTTATGAGGTCCTTCAGTATTTTTATTGTTACCACATCCGGGTTCTGCATTATGTATTCCAGAAGCAGAATGTTTCCTCTGTCTGTGAGGGAACTCACAAATGTACCCTCTCCATGACGAATCTCCACAAGTCCAAGCATTTCAAGTTTCTTAAGTGCTTCCCTCACACTGTTTCTGTGGACCGAAAATTTTTCAGCGAGAACCCTCTCCGGTGGAATTTTTTCGCCCGGTTTGATGTTGCCCAGAAGGATTTCCTCAATGAGGAAGTTAAAAACTGCATCAGATATACGGGATGGTCTGACAGGATTGATTTTTTCAAGAATCTCCATAAAAACCTCCAGAGGTATAGTGGTCGTACCACTTATACTTTAATGGAAATGGATCAAAAAGTCAAGGGGGAGAAACCCAAAATTCCCAAATAGAAATCTGGTTGATCCATCATCTGTCTTTTTATCCATGTAAATCAGCACATCACGGCCGTCACCTAAAGGGTGACGGCAGAATATAAGGTATTTTTTTAAAAATAATAAATTTTTAGTCACCCAAAATCTCTTAATTGAGATTTTGGGGGAAAATGATATGAATAAACAAACAAGAAAGTCCAATCTGAAGCTGAATATCCTAACTATCTGATTTAACAAGTGTTAAAGTTTGACAAATAAAAATTTTTCTGTCAAGATATAATTGAGAATGGATAAAAGGAGGGTGGCATGAAAAGTATTAAATTTGAAAGGGTTATCTTCTCATTCATTCATTAGTAATTTTAATTTTTTTCTCCATAGGAACAGTACCAGTAATAGCAGAATCGATGGTGTATTCTTCCTTGTTGCCGAAGAAAATTTTATCAAGCGTTAATGATGGATTTAGTATTTTAACTTGTAATAGGTTGAATTTAATTGGCAATAACGATGTAGAAGGAGAAGGAAATGGGTATGCAGATGTTTATGCTCGTTATGTAGTAAAATTAAAAGGGAGAAATACCATAAGTGGAAGTATTGTGGTGAGCAGTGAAGGTGGGCTGGTTGAAAGGGGCTTTAATAATGTGATAGGTCATTTTTATAAATATGACTCGCAGTCCTGTCCTTTGCCTCAAGTAGACAATTTTATTCCAATAGCGCGAGATATGAGTAAAAATATATCTGATATAGAAAATGCTTATATCTTTGGCAACAAAGTAATATTGAGTGGAAACATTTATATTCAAGATGGGGTGTATTACATAAAAAATTTAATACTGAAAAATGCGAATGTAAATGGAAAAAATGTAATTTTAGTGGGAGATCATGTCGTTATAAAGGGAATGAATCATCTTAACCTAGAAGATAGTTGGATTGTTTCTAATGAAGTAGCTATAGATGGAAATAACACTCTATTTATAAATACTTGGTCAAATAAGATAAAAGTTCACGGAAAAAATAAATATGTTGGTAAAATGATAGGAAATGAAATTTCTATTGTTGGTAGCAATATTTTTATTTATAGAAGCGATTTCGTAAGAACCTTTCCAGACAAGTTGATGACCACATTTCGAATTGGAAAGGATGATATTTCTATTACTTTGAACGGTAACTACCTGGAATTTTGGATGCCATCAGATTATTCTTCGGATGACGTTGATTTTTTTTGGTGCAGGAAGGTTATAAGCGTGATTTTTCATTACCCTATAAGTTTGTTTATGGGGAATACATTCTGTACCGATACCATAAAGTGGATAACAACGTTACTACTGATTTAATGTATATTTATAGAATCTTAAGTCAATTAAATGCTGTTTGGATAACACCATTAATTGACAATACTTCTTTTCCAAGTTCTTCTATTTGGCCCCTGATTTTTGTAAAAATTAATGTAAGGGATTTTGAGGAGAATTTTAATTATATCTCTTTGATTGCCCGAAAATTTGGATTTGTCCTTGAAGTGATTAAGTATTTCAATTCCACAGATTATAAAGAATTGTATTTGTCACCTGAAAAATTAGAAGGTTTTTTGACTATGCAATATATTGTAACGCTGATTAAGGTCTTAAGTGGTGTGCCAGGAATTATCAGTTTAAGACCATCTTTTAGTGTTTGGTTTAATTCCTACGGATATGCTGGAGGTAAAATATCTACTTTTTTAAATACTTACCATAGGACAACGAAACTTCTTACTGAACAGTGGTATCTTAAGAATGACATTGACCTCTATCCTGGCGAAACCAGAGTGCTGGCAGGTTGGAAGTTTCTATATACTGGAAGTAATATATATCATTCCATTTTGCCTGTGACTGTTGCAGTGGTAGATTCGGGAGTGGATGGAACAAATCCTGAACTAAGTGGAAAATTAATTGATGGTTGTGGTGTATTTGAAGTAGATAGAAGTAATTGCATTAATTCCTATGATCATGAATTTTGGACATTAGCAGTAACATGTGGGTGTCCAGATCCGAATTATTCTGAAGAACCTTCAAATACAAATATTGATTGGCCCCCTTACGACAATTTTCATGGCACAGCAGTGGCTGGTATAATTGGTGCAAAAGGTCCTACTGAGGATGGAGGAAAGGGGTTAGCTGGGATATTATGGGATAATGTGAAGATAATACCTATAAAGTTACATAATATTCAATCAATAGACACTATTATTGATACATTTGCTTGGGCAGTCTCAAAGGGAGCGAAAGTTATCAATAATTCATGGGGACTTTTAGGTGATGGAGGAATACCAGAACAATTATGGTTTGATAGAAAAGGTGATTTAGCCCAAATAGGGACGAAAGCACTAATTGTATGGGCGGCTGGCAATGAAGGAGGGTCTTATAGTCCTGATAACTATAATACAGACTGTCTTAATGGAGGAGATGATTCAGTAGCGATCCCGCAAAAGTATTGGTATGATGTAACAGGTAATGTTGTTGTTGCTGCTGCTAGGCCTGATGGAAGAATTTACCTTTATTCAAGTTCTGGGATCCAAATTGACATTGCTGCACCAACAGGGTGGGGTATAAGTGGATGTGAAGATAACAATTATAATTATACTTGGTGGGGTCAAGTAAAAAATCCAGGCTTTTTGGCTTTAGATGTTTTTCATAATGTATGGTCCCGTTCAGGTGATACGGGAATGACCATTTGGGATGAAAAATTTGATGGATGTATAAAAAAAGTGAATACTTCGTTGAGAGGTGTTGATTGTTCTTATTTTCTTGATGGAGAAAAAGTAACAATTGATTGTTATCAATTATCGAAAAAAGCTGAAAGTTTACTTATTCAAGATGGTATGTCTATAGATGCTTTCATAGCTAATTTTTCAGGCACTTCTGGTGCTGCCCCTATGGTGTCAGGAATAGCAGCAGGTCTTTTCAGTTTGGTAAAAGGCTTAACACCTGCTGAAGCAGAAAAGTTGTTGAAAAAAACTGCCAGAAAAGTCCCTGGGGTTTATTTTAATGGTGATCCTTCATCCTGCTGGGGAAGTGGAATTGTTGATGCTTATAATGCATGGTCTAGTGCATTTACTAGTAGTGTTGTTCCAGCTCCTCCTAATATAGAAGTAAGTGCTACACGGAACAGAATAGTAATTGGATGTACATATGGAAGGAAATTTGTTACTAAACACTTGACACTTACTTTTCATAATGAGATTACTTCTTCTGATGCTGAAAGGCCTGGATATATTGTCGTCAGGCCAATTAATGGATTTGATTTGCTTCAAAAAGGATGGAACATTTCTATTCTTAATGAAAATATTATGGTTTTGACTGCTGGCAGTAAGCGTGAATTTACATTACAAATAGGTCATTATTCTAACTGGAAATCTACTGATGTTCTTAATATAGGAATTTGGACGAACGAACATGGGAATTTACCTCCTGATGATCCTGTAGTATTTCCTTTTTTATTAGATCCACCTGACAGGGCTTTTAGAGTGGAATTATATTCTTTGAGTTGGCACTTTCATTATTTTCCAATAATATGCGGGATCCCCTGCTACATTGCGGGCCCGGTGTTCTGTCCCTGGTGTTGGGAGTGTAAAGATCCACCAATGACGAACGACCCTTGTGATCTGTGCGAAGATGATATTAATAATGAGAATTATGATACTGAAAACTGTCATGCCTGTGTGAATGAGATGCTTAATTTGTCGGAATATAGAAATCAACTTCAAGAAAATGAAAACTGTTCGGTTTGCGTTAACATTTATTTAGAAAGTGGATGGGAAGATGCCATGCATTCTGATGAATGTCAAAATTGTATAACAGCAATAAAACAACAATATTATAACGGAACAGTAACGGGGGGATAAAAATGTCTTTTTATAAAAGGTATTTTTCCCTTTTAATTATTATCAAAATTTTTTTGTGTATTGGTTGTACAGGAAGTAATCCACCAGCTCAAAAGAGTATCTCTTCCTATTCAAAGGGAATTACTTCCTCTACTTTCAATTTCCAGTTTGTTTCTCCTTGGCAGGTAATTCTTTCCTGGAAAAGAGATAATGGAGAGCACTATATTTACCGTAGAGATTGTCCAGACTGTGATGTAGGAAGCAGTATTAAAGTATCATCAAACCTGAACTATTTCATAGATTCAGCATCACCTGCTCATGGTTTCATTGGGAATTGCTGGGATGTTAGAAATAAAGGTGGGGATTTTCTGGGAAGAGCTTGTCTAACCAACGGAGCCGATATTTTCTATGTGTATGTTACTCAATGGAATTCTGAGGGAGTTACATCAGAGACAAGAATGTATAATCTCCTCAGAATCGTTGGATATGGTCCAGATTCCTTTTTAATTGATAGAAAATTACCTGCAGCGAATCTATCTCCTATCACTGCAACAGCAAGCAAAAATGGTGTTACCCTCTTCTTCCCACGGGTAATTTCTCCTCCATCATTCATACCTGAGTATTTCAGTGGGAGTATTGATTATCCTGAATCGGCTAAAACATTTCCCTTTGCTACCACTCTTGAAATATTGAGATGTGATTATACAATTTCAAATTGCAAAAAAGATGAAGATTTTGAGGTCATAGATTTTATCCCTGTTTCTGGATCTTACTTTGATCCAGTTACAGGGGGTTCCTACTGTTACAGAGTACTTGCCATCAATATTTACGGAAGCAGCGGTCCAAGTAACACTGTATGTGTCAGTGTTAAAAAGAAAAAATTTCTTAAGGGTGGTACATCTGTGGTAAATGTCCCTCTTATTCCACTTGAGGAGAGGATGATAGAAATATATTCTCGCAATGCTACTATTGCCATGGAAATGGACAGGGTGCTTATGGGAGATCCGCGTTTTTTTAAATTTAGACTAGGTAGAGTTGAAAAGGTGGGAAATTATTATAAAGAAATTTATAATACCTCGCTCACCGAAGGTGTTTACAATACCTTATTTTTTGTTGAGAAAGGTTTTAACTGGTGGAATAGGGATAACCTGGATTGTGGGAGTACATATGGTGATCTTTTTAAAGGGTCAAGATTTCACTTTCGCTGTGACTTAGGCTATATTTTTGGAAATACTACTGCTGGAGAGCCTTTTTCAGATGGCACCAGACATTACCTGCTACGGGGTTATTTTCATGCCACATACTTGATAATAGAGTCTCCAATGGATTGGAATCCTGGATTTGATACTTACGTGAATCCAGCAACTTTTGGAGTTGATTTTTCAAGGGATGTAATACTTGTTTTGTATCTTAGACCCTTTGATTTTCAGCTTTCACAAAGCGCATTCTTCTTCTTTCAGCCTGTAGGGGCTTACACTGATTCGCAGGGGATTCTTCATATTGTTTTTGCTTCCAATGGTGAGAATTACTGGAGAAGCGGATATGTTGATTCTCCTGATGGAGTAATAATTATTGGTTATGAGTATAAGTTTCCTGTTTATGTTGTGGAGGGGATTATTTTGCCGAAGAGTATAGTTGAAACAGCGGATCCATATAAAATAGTTTTTGAGTGGGACCTCTTTGCTAGATATGGGGACGGAGTGATAAACAACAGATAGAAGTATGTTGATTTAGAAGAAGTCCTGATTAACATATATATCTTGGTGGAGGCGAGGTCTTAACCAGAATAAGCCTAAATCTTCAAGTATAAATCTGCTTAGTCCACCGTTTGGCTTTTTTACCTGTATATCAGCATCATAACTTCCGTTACCATCAGGATAACGACATGATGTAAGATTATGTTTTATAAATTTTTAGTTACATCTTTATGAAAGTGCGGAAGGGTTTATAATAAATTTCTTCTACATCCCAGATTCTTAAAAATACATGATGGGGATGATGGGGGAATTATACCTCAGGATTTAATAAGAGGAAAGTCATTGATTTTCGTAGTACTCTGTTTATATTTTAGAGTGGGAGGTGAGTCATGGAAAAAAAGGAATTTGAAAAGGAACATCAGAACAATTTTGAAGAGGAAAAGAAGGAATTGTCGGGGAAGGGCAGAGTAATTGAGGAGAGTATTCTAATAGGAAGCGAGGCGCTGAAAAAGGCCCCTGAGGTGTATGGAGTGGAGACGGGTATCGAGGGGCTGGATGAACTTTTTTTTACCGTTGAAGTTAAGGGTAAAAAGGTGGTTAAAAAACCTCTTGGAGGCATCCCTGCCTATTCTGTTTTCAATTTAACAGGTGTCTCTGATACTGGCAAATCACTTATGGTGGAACAGTTCACAGTATTTCAGGCAAATAAAGGAAAGAAGGTTGCTTTCATAACAGTTGAGTCACCTGCCAACTTTGTGATTGCTTCTCTGAAATTGAGAGCAGCTGCTTTAGGGATAGATTTTGATAAAATTCAGGATAATATCATTCTCATAGATGCAGCTTCCAATAGTGTTTTGAGGGAGAATTTACCCGATCTGCTCTCAACACTCGCCTATGTAATAAAGAATTACAATGTGAAGTTCACGGTGATAGATTCAGTTACGGGATTATATGAAAATAAAGAAATGATGGCAAGGGCGGTGGTCAGAAGGTTGTTTAACTTCATGAAAAAGTGGTATCAGACTGCCCTTTTCATTTCACAGAAGAGGAGCGGTCATGAAGAATTGACTGCAGAGGCAGCTGGCGGATATGCGGTGAGTCACATTGTGGATGGCTCAATGGTCCTTGCCAAGGAACTGATAGATTCTGCTTACAAGGCAAAGACATATGGAAAGGAGGTGGGTGAAATAGTTAGATTGTTCAGGATAGATGGTTGCAGGATGTCGGGACATGACACAAAAACAAGATTCCTTGAAATAACTGAAACGGGTCTGGTGAAGATTGGTGAACCAATTTCAAAAAAATAAAAGGAGGGGAAAGAGATGATCATAGTTGATGGTGTACAGATGGGAGCAGATGAAAATTATGAACACCTGGTGAACAGGGTTTTTTTCAAATCCATAGATCTTCTTGGAGGTTTGAAAAAACTTGCTGAATTCAGAACCCTCACATGGCTTCCCTCTCTTGCAAGGGCAGCCTTTGCAGTTGTTCTGAGGGAGGAGTATTTGAGAACTGAGGATGAAATAGCCCAGATTGTGGGGCTCACGAGAAACACAGTCAGAAATATCCTCAGGGCTGATCCCAATATGGCTATTTACAAGGTGGAACACTTTGATGAATTGGCAGAAGAGGAGAAAAAGGAACTCAAGGTCCACACAGCTGGTGGTATTGCCAAGCTTGCATATAAGATGGTAAAAGAGGGTAACGACGCCCAGACACTCCTTGAATTCTGCCGGGGAATGAGTGAAGAAACAGCAGCTTTGTGTGATATACCATGGGCTTATGCAATTTTGAAGAAGATCAGGGGTGTTAAGTATCCTCTCAATTCTCCTGAAGATATTGCTGATAGAGTTGCAGGAGTGAAGATAAAGGGGAGAGACGCAGCGGAGGTTGTAAGAGAAATTGCCTATCCCGTGAAATCCCCGGCGGCTCTTCTAAAAGAGATCGGGGAGTATGTGAAGAGTCAGGAGGGTTGAGCCCTCTTGACTTACTCCGCCCTGGGATGGTACTTTTTATACTCTCTCTTCAATCTTTCCCTTGTTATGTGTGTGTAAATCTGGGTGGTGGAGATATCTGCATGTCCCAGCATTGTTTGAACTGATCTGAGATCAGCACCATGTTCAAGGAGGTGGGTGGCAAAGGAGTGCCTCAGGGTATGGGGGGAAATGATCTCAAGAGGAATCCCACACTGAAGAGCGTATTTTTTGATATTTTTCCAGAAGCCCTGTCTGGTTATGGGTTTTCCTCTTGAACCTATGAAGAGAAATGGGGAGCGGGTGTTACCCTTCAGAAGTTCACCTCTTCCCTCTTTCATGTATCGCCTCAGCCACTTTTCTGCCACTTCTCCAAAGGGAATGATTCTCTCCTTGCTTCCCTTACCCATTACGAAGAGGTATCCCTGCTCAAGAAAGACCTGATTTAATTTGAGGTTTACAAGTTCAGAAACTCTCAATCCCGTGGCATAGAGGAGTTCCAGCATAGCTTTATCCCTCAATCCAAAGGGAGTATTTATATCTGGAGCATTGAGAAGTTTTTCAACTTCTTCTTCAGAGAGAACTTTGGGTAATTTTTTATCTTTTGAGGGAAGTTCAATGTTTCTGGTCGGGTCCTCAGTGATGATCTCCTCCCTCAGAAGGTACTTGAAGAATCTCCTCAGGGAAACGAGGTACCTGTATCTTGAAGATACATTGTACCCCTTCTCTTTCAGATGCTTCTGGAATAGAAGTATGTGAGTTCTTTTGATATCGTTGATACTGTGAATGCCTCTCTCTTCCACAAAATTCAAAAAGTGTTTCAGATCGTTATTGTACGCTTCAACGCTGTTTTTTGACAATCCTCTTTCCGTGAGAATATGGGTTAAAAACTGGTCAAGAAGATTGTCAAGGTTCATAATTCTCTTAACTCCACAAGATTCGTCTCTGTGTCCAGTATCACAAAGGTTTTCCTGCCGTAGAGCCATCCACCAAGTTCACCCGGATTGATCACTGTGGTTTTACCTATTCTCTTCTCCTCCGGTATGTGAGTATGGCCATGGATGACATAATCGTAGTAATTGGCATACTGGATACCCTCCACTTCTGCCAGGTTGTGGATAACAAAAAATCTCTTTCCGAAGATTTCTAACTCAAGAAGATTTGTGGAAATTTTGTTATTGGTGACCTTTTTCATGAACTCCCTCTCCCCGTCGTTGTTTCCGAAAACTCCCCGGTAATCAATACCCGATTCTTCCAGAATCTTAGCTGTAAATGGTGCAATTATATCTCCAGCGTGAATTATGAACTCCACTCCTTCCTTCCTGAATATCTCCACAACCTCTTTCAGTGCATCACAGTTATCGTGTGTGTCTGAAATTATCCCGATTTTCGCCATCTGTACCACCTCCATATGGGAATTATCAGAAGCAGAAGAAAAAGTGAAGAAATATTTCTTTCTCTCCCCGGGTTGAGACTGCTGCAGCCCTCTGTTTCCTCTTTATATTTACTCAATGCAGGAAGGTTGAGAATTTCAGGATGATAATATGCAATTACAGATAGTGAAATGAGGGAAGCCTCCCACACATGAGGAATTGAAGTAACATTTTGCCATTTGAAGGTGTGATCGTTGTAAACTGGCATATAAGCTTCACCCACATGAAGAGTTTCTGTGGAAAGTTTTGTGGAGAGATTCTCTATTATCGTTCCCAGGACAGTTCTTCTTTTATCGTATGCGGGAAGAATGAAATCCAGCCCGAGAGATACCTTTGCATCATAAGCTGAACCCTCCGGTGATGGAAAGAGGATGTTATTTCTCAATGTTTCAAAGAGAAAATCCACAATTCCTCTCCATCTTGGGTCATTTTTATCCCAGAGTTTCACAGGCCAGATCGCCCATCCGCTGTTTCCATAGTAGTCAAAATTGCCATTGAATCTACCAAGCTTAATGTCATAAAAGTTCCTGTAGATCGCTTCTCTCAGTTCATCTGCTCTCTCTGACCATCTCCTTGCACTTTCTTCATCTCCGAGGTAATAGGCAACTTCAGAGGCACTTTTCAATCCAAGATACTCTGTGATGGCTCCCTGAAGTCCCTGGGTGGGCATGGGGTTATCATCCTCATTTGTTATACACTGGAGTCCTGTTTTCTGATCGTAACACTTCATCAGTGCTTCGGCTGCAAGTTTGATACCCGGATAAAAGGTTTCATAATATTCTCTCTGTTCAACAGGGTCCTTGATAAATTTGCCATGGGTGCACCAGGTCCAGAGAATCAGACCTGTCTGATCAATTTCAAAATCAATGGGTCCGCCAACCATTCCGTCAGGATAATAGTTCATTGCAAATGTTCCCGCGGGACTGTTGGGAGTGAGGGCTTTCTCACCATCTTTCTTCCTCTGCATTTTCAAATAGAATAAATTATGTTGAAGAACGAGATCATGATAACCAGCGGTGTCGAGAAAGTAGTTTATGAAAGAACCATCTCTTGGCCAGTCCAGGAAGTATGGAGGCTGTGTGGCTACCGAGGCAACTATGGCTCCACTTTTCCTGTCCATTGAGGTCCTGATGGTCTGTATGGTCCTTTTAATAAAATTTCTTTCTGCAACGGGTATATCTGAAGGTATATTTGCCCTTGACAGGAAATCTTCCCACCATTCCTGTGTCCTTTCAATAACATCTTCAAACTGGGATCTTCTCAGCATGTTCAAACGATTTACTGCATCTGTCACAGTGAATCCTGCTGTTATAAATACTGCCTTCCATACATCTTTCTGAGCATTACCTGTAAATGCCAGATTTTCATGAAATGTGGAAACATAATTGTTATTTAAGTTTCCATCCTTGAGATCCTGATATGCACTTTCATTGTTACCGCTGAAAACATCATCCCTTCCACATTGGAATGAAGATATGGGGAAGTTGCTTCCAACAACGAGGTAAAGTCCCTTTCCCAGGATCTCTTCAACATCTGCGTAAGAAGTGGTGTTGGGGTTAAAGATGCTTTTCCAGCGGGTAATGAGATTTTTTGAGGAATCAGGATCATGTGGAGTAAAGTCAACGAAAATGGAGTGGTTTTTCATGTAAAAGAGGAGGAAACCCTTATCCGGGTCATCTTCATACGCATAGGTTGGGATGAATTCTCTTCTCTTCAGGGAGATAGCCGGATCAAGGTAGAAGAAAAATTTCACTCCAGTAATTTCACTGGAATAATCAGCTTTGAATGCTACTGCAAGAACATCAGTTTCCGGATCCACCAGATCAATCTGAATAACTTTCAGTGGAAAAGCAAGATTGTTGAATTTGTGCTGTAAGATTTCTGCATCTGGTGAGAGATAGGTTGTTTCCACTCTCCAATCTGAACTGTTACGAAGTTCAGAAACATATCGTTTTCCCCTGTGGTAAAAAATAACTCCTCCAAAACCTCCCATGTATGATGATGCTCCAAGATGGGGCATCTCTCTGGCATCGGAAAAGTTTGAAGTGATGTAGTTTAGCAGTTCATAGAAACTGGGATTGGGCCATCTTAATACTGTAAGTTCTCCCTCTTTCGAAAATGCAGCTGTTAAACCCCCCTCTCCAGCTATACCATATATGTTGGTTGCACCGAACATTGTTTCCACAGAGTTTGCAGCGGAGAAGAGAGAAAAGGGAATTAGCAAAAAACTTAAAATTAAGAACCTGACTATCATTATTATAAATTATAGTATGATATTGAAAAAAATACAAACTTCCGAAATCCTCAAATAGAAATCAGGTTAATATAGCGTCTGCCTTTTTTTGCCTATAAATCAGCATCTCATCTTCCGCCATCCAAAGGATGACGGAAGAATATTTTTTTAAATAATAAATTTCTGCATATCATCTTCCGTTACCTAAAGGGTAACGGCAGAATATAGGGTATTTTTTTATAAATTTCAGAATCTCACATTCCGTCATCCAAAGGATGACGGAATGATATAGGGTATATTTTCTAAAATAATAAATTTTAGTTACCCAAAATCTCTTAATTGAGATTTTGGGTATGAGAATACTTTCGGGCAAGAATCAAATGATAAACTGAAAAATCCAATACCTACCACACACCTTGTACAAATCTCCTTCCTGGTAAATGGTTTTATCCTATTTTTGGAACAGGTTTATTCTTTATTACTTATTTTAGCTCCTCCACAACTCTCACAGAATATTTACCCTCCTCTATATTTATACTCAATACTCCAAACCTCAATTTTGCAAATAGGATAACCCCTGGTTTAAATCGTTTTTTGTCTACTTTACCCGAATTTACATCACGGGCAATTACCCATATGTGTCCAGTAGCATCTACCCACACACCGGTACCACTTATGTCACAAATCCAGGGAGACGGCAATTCCAATGTTTCAACCCGGAAGGAACCCAAATCTATAATTAAAACTCTACTGCCCATAACAGACACAATTCTTTGATTTCTCTTATCAAAAGCAATAAGTTTGGGGGGATTTTCATCATATTCAACAAGTAAAGGAAAATTAAAATTAGCTTCCGATGAATTTACCTCACTCCATAAGATTTCTTTCTCACTAATAATCTTTAAATTTTCCGGATCCAGTATCATCAACTTGTCTTTTATCTTTGTGATTTCCTGCTGAGTAGTTATATCTTTAGGAAACTCTCTCGCATAAACCACTAACCCTTTATTTCTCAAATATTCTACACCCATAATTGTGACAAAAGTTGCCGGATCATTAAACCGAATATATCTAACATCAGTTACATCCATTGAATAACCATTAACTTTAACATTCCCAATAAAAAGGTAAGAAGAAATATCTTCCGCCCGGGAGGGAAAACTGCGAAGAAGATCAAGATCAAAAGCATCACAACCCTGAAAATAAATCAGATTGGTATCACCAATTATTTCTCCCCCTTCAACTATAAAAAGTCTGGAAAGATCAATGTCTCTGTTTTTCAGAAAAATTCTGGGATGATACGCTGAAGTGTAAGGATACGCTTCAAAGAATCCGGGTAATCTATCAGGTGAGATTCTGAGATTATAATTTTTTTCATCTTCTCCAAAAAAAGCATATCTTACAAGTGGAGCCCAATATAAATTTGAAACAATGGAAAAATAATATCCACTACTTATTTTGAAAATAATGTTAGTAATTCCTCCTTTTACCTGCTTAAATTTACCATTTTCATTCAGAAAAAAAGTCTCATGTGACACAGTTTCCCCTGTTATAAATCGAGCTCCTAAAAGAAAAGAGTTAGTTGTTCCATCCACAGGATAAATTTCCAGACTATCGAAAAATTCAAAACCATCAGTTAAAGCAGAGGGATATAAAGGTTGACTCTTTTCAACCCATAATTGAGAAGATTCAACACGGTAATTTATCAACTCTGCACTTTCAATTGGAGGAATTGGAGGGTAGGAACTATACTTGAATCTGTTCGCTCTTATAGCTATCAGTGACAATCCATCCCTTAGAGGAGAAACAACAATATTACCAATACCCTCAATAAAAATTAATGGCGGACGACTTCCCCCTTTAGGTTCTGTAGAGTTATTATGACAGGAAGAGAAAATCAGTCCTAACAACAGGATAAGAAAATATATCCTTTTTATCTTAAAGCTACCCCTGAACATTTTCTATGCCTTTTGCTCAAAATAGATAACATTCAACCCTACTTCAGCTCCCCTACTACCTTAATAGAATAATTGCCATTTTTTTCTTCTATCCTGAGTACACCATATCTGAATCTCACATGTCTGAGGTGAATACATGGTTTCACTATCTCCTCTTTCTCCACTTTTCCTGAATTCATATCCCGAGCAACTATCCAGATATATCCATCACCATCCACCCATACCCCGATATTTCCACCGCTATCTATTATCACCCCGCTGCTCTCTGCATCACAAACCCAGGGAGAAGGCAATGTTAAGGTCACTATCTTGAATGAGCCCAGGTTTATAATTGTAACTTTGTTCCCAAAAACAGAAATTATTCTTTTATTCTTCCTATCAAAAGCAACAGGATGAATCGGACCAGAATCAGGATAAAGCATGAGAGGAGCATGAAAAATTACCTTACCATCATACATAATTTCTTTTCCCATTATAAGTGATAAATTCAGCGGATCCAGAATCATAACTCGATCTTTTACACCTGATAATCCTCCCCATACCTCATAATCCAGATCTCTGGGGAATTCCCTTGCATAAACCACGAAACCAATATCTTTAAAATAATCCGCACCAAGAATAGTAACAAAGGTCGCAGGATCTTTAAATTGAATATATCTAACATCTGTAACATCCATTGAATAATCACCAACTACAATATCACCAATGAAAAGGTATGAAGCAATATTTTTTAAATACTCTGGGTCATTTTCAACTTCTTTGTAATCAAATGAATCACTTCCCTGAAAATACATCTTACTGGTTCCACTGATAACTCCTCCCCCTTCAACAATAAAAAGCCTGGATAGCTCAAGCCCTTTATCTCTCAAAAAAATTCTGGGATGATATCCTGAATCGTAAGGATATACCTCAAAAATTCCCGGTAACCTGTCCTGTGAGATCTCATAATCTTTATAAGTCCATTCATATTTTTCCCATGAGGTTGAGTATCTATAAAAGGGAGCCCAGTAAAAAAGGGACACTGAAGAAAAATAGTATCCTCTGTCAATTTTAAAACCAGTATTAAAAACTCCACTCATTATTTTTCTAAAAGTGCCATTTTCATTTAGAAAATAGAGATTCTTTCCCGGAGAATGCCAACCTTTAAAAAACATCGCTTTAAAGAGAAAAGTATTTCCCGTTCCCTCAACAGGATAAATATCCAGGAAGTCAAAAAAGTTATATTCCTGAGCAAAAGTTGAAACAAATAAAGGATAATTTTTTTCTATGTGTAATTGAGAAGTAGAATTCACACGATAATAATTTATTTCTGCTTTCCCCGTTGAATAATAGGTTTCCATTCCCTCATTTTCAACATAAAGCGTTATAAGTGATAATCCATTCTCAAGAGGAGAAACAACTATATCCTTTACACCATCAACCACCCATTCTGGATGGCATGGCCCGCCACGAAAATCAGGATGGCATGATAGCAAATTTATAACAAAAATTAACACTGGCACAGAAAAAATCTTTTTTTTCAACAATCTTTTCCTGTCGAACATTTTTTATACCTCTGTTTAAACATAATAAAGGCAAACACTACAATAATGAATATTCCACTCATTATGTTTAAATTTCCCATGCTACACCCTCCCCCACCTCCACCTCCTCCACCCCCACCCGAGGAACAGGGTTTCTTCGCGATAACTTGTATTCCAGTGATAATAGTCGTTAAGTCTTTATACCAAGGTCCCATAGATCGTGTAGCTAATTCAATATCAACCATCTCTGTCTTACACTTATATTCACCATCATAATACTCACATACTGTACGCCACAAAGGCCATCCTAATATTACTCTTACATAATGATGATCTGGACAAATCCAATCTATCTGACAACAGGTTTCCCTTCTATGATCAATCTGATAACCATAAACAGTAACAAAATGATCTTCCCATTCCGGGTCATTCACTACCCCCATAATTGCTATTCTATTATCGTTAATTTCATCTTCAAAAAAAGAGGGAACTCTAACAGTAAATTCAGCATTAAACTTCATTCCATAATACTGTGCTGTTTTCTCAATTCCTTCAATCAAATCAAAATCGGTAGTTCCTCCATCAAAACTTGTATGTGCCTCCTCATGAATCTTTTCTAATAATTCATACGAAAAAAGGTTAGGTAAGCATCTGGCATAACCATTATTAATAAGCCCCCAGTAACGAAAAACCAGAGCTGCTGCAACGGGTCCACAACCTACCCAATAACCTTCTCCATACTTAGGATACCAATAATCCTCGTTATACGCCTTAAAAACTACGAAATATGCAATGGTATGATACGCAATCGCAGAGGATAAATCCCAACTTGTTTCAGGAATTACTTTCCTTGTCACATTATATGTTTTGCAAGAAGGAATTTTAATCCCCAT